>CAUJEF010000148.1 GCA_963169515.1 Bdellovibrionota bacterium | reverse complement strand
ATCTGATCGAATCAATGCTTTTTCTAATAAGTCTTCACCATCAACCATGTGGTCAAAGGTCACATCACAGGCCCCTGCCCAGGACACAATGGAATCGCCTAAAACATTATGGTTTAGGTAGGCAAATAAGGATTGCAACTGCGAGCCATCATATTTGAAACCTTCTTCTATCCACTTTGACTTCATAATATGGCTCGTGTTGCGCGATGGAATCGCAGGCAAGATTCGCAAGCTTTGCAGACTTGATCTTCGCCATAGTAGCAAGACCATATCATGTTGAAATCGACACCAAGCTCTCTTCCACGTAGTGCGATCTGCGTTTTGTTTAAGTGAGTTGTAAAACTGATTGCTTTAATGCGATTTGCTGTCGAATACGCAAAAGCGTTTGAAAGAGAGTCTAGATACTGTTGGGTGTTGTCCGGAAATGTTTGTCCTTCTTCGATATTAAATCCGGGAATCACAACATTTGCGCCAAGCCCTTCGGCAAACCCTGCGGCGATATTAAGAAATATACCGTTACGATTGGGAACCCATACGGCGCTTGCAGACTGGACGGTTTCAATCTCGTCGTCGATGGCAATATTTTGGGGGACATTCATTTCTTGATTTACAAGGCTAGTGGATGTGAAATCCTTAAAAAAGGGAAGGTCTATTACTCTATGTGGAACGTGAAGGGCTTTGGTGACCGTTTGTGCGCATTGGATTTCTTTTTTTGCAGCTCTTTGCCCGTAATCAAATGTGAGCGCGAGTACAACATCCGTGGCGCTTAGGGCTTCGTAAAGATTAACCGTAGAATCTAACCCGCTGGAAAAGAGGACAACGGATTTGTCCATGCCCGCTTCCTTACCTTTTTGCGGCACGCTTTGATTTTGTTTTTTTTGCGGTGGTGGACTTTTTTGTTGTAGATTTTGAGCTCGAGCGTTTTTTTGGCTTTCTTGCTTTTTTCAAAACGTGCGCTTTCAATTTTTTTAATTGAGTTTGAACTTCGCCGATCGGATCTTTCACTAGGTTCTCGCGGACTTCTTTTGCACGGTTTAAAATTGTGTCTACCAGTTGGCGGATGATTTGTTCTTTGTTTTTCAAATCAGATCGAAGGGGTTCAACTCTATCTTCTACGGATTGCATAAGCGTGTTGGCGAATTCTTGTGATTTGATGTAGTCGATCGCCTGATCAACTTGTTCGATACCTCGTTTTGATAATTCTTTTACCTTCATTTCAATTTCCCTCTGGTAAGCGTTAATATCTTTTTGTGCTTGGGCGATGGCTAATTCCAGTTGCGATTTTACATCAAGAGTCTTTTTCATAAGTTCATTCCTTATCTGTTTTAGACTTGCACCCTCAAAGCTTAAAACCTGTACCATAGCCGCCCCCATTACCCGGTTGAAAAGTAAAACTAATTTTACTAAAAATCAATAATAAAAGCGGGTAATTAGCCCGCTCCTATATGTAGATCAAACAACCAGCATTTTCCCTATGGAACAGCCTTCGGCGGCCTATGAGGGTTATTTTGACCTTTTGAAGCGCTTTGCAGGCCCTTTTCCAGGTGTTTGGGCTGTTTCCTCTGCAGACATTCGCGGAGCGGTTATTGTAACGGTCTCAAACTCGTCTTGCTTTAGAGCTGCTTTATCAACCAAGGCACTGGCTTCTGGTACGGCATCTGTTGATATTCGGGTGGCGCTTACTGTGACGGTTTCAAGTTCGCCTTCTTGAGTCGGAGATTCCTTCACAAGAGCCTCTTCAGCAGGCACTTTAGCTTCGGCGTTTTTGAGAGTTATTTTCAAAGTTGCTTCAACTTCGTCTTTTAGCTCAAGAACCAATGTAACAACATCGGGTGTAGCAGTTGATTGCAATGTAGCTTCAGCATTTGCAATGCCTTCAAGTCTCACTTGGGTTCGGGTCCCGAATTTAACGGCTTGAATCGTAAAAGATTCGTCTTTTGCTACAATTGTTCTACGTTGCATTGTTTTGTCTTTCGAAGCAGTGGAAAGATCGAGAGTCCTTTCGATAACGTTTGTTGTAAGAGCTGTTTGAACGCGTTCTGCCTCTTTTCTGGCATCCGCACTCATTTCATCTATGTTTTCAATACCAACAACAGCCAACTTTGGATTTGAGTTCACATTTATTCTTACAGCAGGATGAGCTTTGTCGAATGAATTTCTGGCTAACAACATATTAAAGCGTTCGTCCGCGCTGTCGTTGATTTTGATCACATACTTTTGATCGTCTATTACAGTGCTAAATTGTTTATTATCTGTGCCGTCTTTTTCAAAAATGACAGAATCTTTGTTTACGAAGGTCACGATGATACCGTCGGCCTTTACTTGAACGTCTTCGATTGCTTTCATCAGTTCAATTTCAGCATTTTGAATTGCGAGCTTTTCAGATATCACCAGCGATTCTCGATCTTTCTGAATTTTATCCGCTAAAGGATTGGCCTTTTCGGTTACAGCGCGTTTCATTGATGGGCGCTTAGAAGATTTACGGGAGCCAGGGGCGCAGGCGGCAACAAGACTGGCAATAACCAGTGACATCGCGCTTGCTTGTAAAATTTTAGAAAAGTTCATAAGACCTCCAAATTATAGTTTCTTTAATTCTTTTTCTAAATCTAAAATAAATTCTTCATTAAATAGCTTACCTGATGGGTTCAGTTTGTAGTCGCCGACCAGTACAGCATCAGCCATCAGTGTCAGTGTAAATGATTGGTTCAATAGCAAACCTTCAACCAATCTTTCCGGGCTTGCATTGAGCGCCTTTGTAATACCCTGGTTACGAAGAGTTCCGCGTGCGGGGGCATCCCAAACCGTCAACCCGGGTCTAATATTGCTGAGCTCGGCTTCGGCAAGAACTTCACCGTTAAATTTGGTGGTAAGAAGTCCAAAGTCGATCGAGTTATCACTGTCTGCGACCGTCGTTAATTGTTGTACATCAGGGCGTCCATATAATCTAAGTGATCTGATGGATAGATTTTTCTTTTTTAACTTGTTCAATACGGTTTGAGCTAACTTTGCATTGGTTTCATTGGTATCTACGCTTGATACTTCGATTTGTTTTCTGAAAATGATACCAGGGATAGAGACAAGGGAGCCTTCTCGTGCGATTTCTAGTTTGTAGAGTACCCCTTTGATAAGGGGCTTAATTCGAGGAAATATTTTTTTCCCATTATCTATAGTAATAAAACCGTCAGTGTTTGCTGCTGGCGCATTTTCTAAATCATTTAATTCTGTGTCGGTTAGAAAAAAATCTTCGTCTTTAGAGTCAAGTACCAGTTGCTCTAAGTCTTTTTTACTTTCGGCTGTGTCGTACTTTTCAATGTCTTTTAATTTAAGTGCGCTTGCGATTTCTTCGGGTGTGGCAATGGCGGTGGGAGTACTGGATACAATGTCTTTATGGACAAAAGTTGTTTCCCCGCCAAACTTTCTACCTATGTAGGTGTTTTGGGGTGTACAAGCAGCAAGAGCAATCATGCTGAGACCAACAGATATATTGAGCAACATACGTAATTGCATGGCGGGAAAGACCTCTTTCATGCGTTTAAATACAATTCACCGAGGCTCCTTAGAGCAATCGGCAGACCAACACAGATTCAATAAAATGGGGCCAGATTCGTGTCGCGTGACAATTCCTGGGGAACAGGGCCCATTTAGGGCACCTATTTTGTAATAAATAGGCGTGGGTGGACTTTAAAATTTAAATGGCTGGTACCCTCATTGCAATAAATACCTGGTGTAAGGGTTTTAGCCAGTTAGTTAGAAACCAAGTTAAAAGGAAGATTTATGAAAACATTAAAATACATGATCCCTGTCGTTCTGGTTTTAGCAGCATGTGGTGGAAACCAACAAAAAAAAGAGCGAATTGGTGGCATAAAATCACCAGCGGACGTAGTGGCCCGTCAGGAAAAGATTGTGGCAGAGAGATATAGCGAGGCCTTTTTAATGGGTATCCGTGAAAAACTAACGGGCCGTTTAGATGATCTTGGAGAATTAAAAAAAATATCTAAAAAAGAATTTAGTCCTTTGATTGCACTTGGGATGCCCCAAGCTATTAAGCCTATAAAGGCAGATAGGAATGCGGATTTGGGCGACGCGGGAAAAAAAGAGCTTGAAAAACCGACGATTAGCGACCCATGGGGAGATGTAAAAATCCTTGAAATTCGAGCTAACGGAGAAGCAGGCGAGCAAGCAACAGGCATTACAATCCGTTTAAAAATAAAAGACCAAAGCAAAGAGCTTGTTGGAGCATTGAATCCCAATAGCAAAAGTAACGGCTTGTTTGCTAAGTTAACTTTGAGCCCAAACGAGGCCGATCTTCTTGCAGATACAGACAGCGGGATTCTTAAAAATCAACTTATTGAGGCCAAATCGGTGTGCATTATGGATAATTCGTGCACGCGAATTCTTTCGATCATCCGAATTGGCGATACTCATTTTAAAGTCGTAGTAACTGATCGCCAAGAGGTAAAAAAAAATTCGCGTTCAGAACAAACTAGCAAAACTTTAAAAGCAGGAGCCATCGACATCCATTATATTTTGGGCGATCGAGAAGATCATCAAATGGCAATCTATTTAAAATTTGACAGCACAGCAGATGAAACGATAACGCTGCTTCTTGATAAAGAGGGAGAGCTTGATTTGCATAACTTGAAATTTGTTTCTGAAAACGACGGGTCTGATACCAAAGTTTCTTTTTTGAAAGAGGGACAAGTAATTCGTATTTTTAATCTTGATTCTACGGTATCAGATGATTTGTGGTTAGATGTTGATCAGACAAAAGGTCCTCAATTTATCTAAATTTTTTTCTATATTCAGAAATACTGAACGATCCGTAGA
Source organism: Bdellovibrionota bacterium (assembly GCA_963169515.1). Taxonomy (GTDB): domain Bacteria; phylum Bdellovibrionota; class Bdellovibrionia; order Bdellovibrionales; family JAEYZS01; genus CAUJEF01. Next base: position 4,736 of record CAUJEF010000148.1, on the reverse strand, counting down.
TTTTCTTCAAGGTCATGTCGCGAACGACATCTTCCAGTTCTTCGCACAATTCTTTTTTGAACGATAGATTTAAACCAAATCCCTTATTTTGAGTTTCGGTAAGATAGTCGCCAACCACGGTCTGAACAAATTCCTTCAGGGACGGATTTTCATCATCCAGTTGAAGTAAATTTTTTTCAAAAATCGAGTATAAAAGCTGCGCCGGCATACGATAACTATCGGTTTATATTTTCTTTAACCGTATGGCCCTATCGTCTGGTTTGATTATTAGAGATTTGAGGGGGGCAATATAGATAAAACTGGCGATTTTTTGAGCACTCATTTCGTAATTTCACCTTATCGCCCATGCCCATATTGTTTGCATCCAAATTATGGTAAACTCCGTTTATTTACATTGGGCGAAACTTACTAAAGGGTAGAATTTGCGGGTAAATTTAATTTCTTGGATCCTTATTATCTCCATCATGGGCAGCAATTTGGCTTATGGCCAAGCCATGCAGGGGGTACCAGCTTCAGCAGCTGCCTCGATTGAAACAGGTCCATCTGAATTTTTAGAAGTAACTAATTCGACTGTTACAACGACAGAAGCAATTCAAATGCTAAAGGAACAATCGGTGAGCTTGGATATTGGACCACGGTATGGGGTCTTGGAAAACCCTCAAATTTTGGACTCAGTTCCGGTGGAAAAGACTCTACCGGAAGTAGAGAGGTCTCTTAAATCATGGAAAAAGCGGGGCACGGAAAGGGTAAGGTTAACTATATTTCGAACGATCGCTGCCGGCGTGGCTACTGCAATTGGCGCCTTTTTTTCGCCGTTGAATTACGCAGTAGCAACAATTTCGGCAGAGGTTCTGCTTGCTGCTGTAAGTGCTACATTCTTTGGATATTTTTATAATGAGGTTCAAAATTTTACTGTAGTTCGCCATTTTAAAAAGAATAGATTGAAGGACAAAATTCTTAATTTTACAGAGGAATGGCTTTTTAAAAGATTGTTTTTGTTCAGTGGTCTTTATAATGCGCTCTTTGTGGGGTTGCCGATTCTGATAGAATCAGACCTCAAATTCAACACTTTGGATTATATTTCCAAAGTTGGACAGAACTCTGCGGGGACAGTCCTGATGCTTGGCTTAATTGAAAATGCGATGTCAAAAATTAAAAGGGAGATGGTTAGATCATACCCGAATGAAGTTAATAAACTGGATGGATATCAAGCGGCACTCGGACTGTTCGTTTCAATGGGGCTTGCCGTCGGGTTGGTGGCAAATACGGCCCATATGGATGAGCTGAGCGGACTTATTAGCGGAACCTTGTTTTTTGGTGGTATTGGTATACAGGTAGCATCGCGCAAATATATAAATGAAATAAAACAGTATTTGAAGGGCCACTTACGGCTTCAAGCCCCCAGCTGCCAAAATATTTTTAGATTCCAATAGCTTTGCGCCATTCGGGAGTTGGTTCGATCAGTTTCCGCGTTTTTAAATCAAATAAGCCAAAAGTCATTTCAAAGAGGCAACATTCCTCACCCTTTTGATTGATCATTCGTTGAACCAGCTTTCCGACCTTGCCGACATATTCAGTGCAATACGTTTCGATCTTAATAGCCTCACGATTTTTTATTTCTTTTTTAAATTTAATATTAATTTCGATAACTATGGGGCCTTGTTTATTTTTTTGAATTTCGGTAAGCCCGTAGCCATTTTTTGTTAGTAAATCCCATCGGGCTTCTTCAAAAATTTTCAAATAAGTAGCATTATTCATATGCTCAAAAGTATCCAAATGGGTTTCGGTGATCAGAATATCGTAATAGGATTTTATTGGCATTGTTGGTTACCCTAAAGAAAATAAAAACATATAGCGGCAACAGTAGTTGGAATAATGGCAGCTCTAAAAAGTTTGATTGCAGATATAGGACCGCCAAATTGCTTTCCAAGGATGGAAAATCCGGCCGGATTTGGCGCGTTTGCAATGACTGTTAGTCCGCCGCCTGTAACAGCGCCTGCAACAAGCAGATATTTAAATGTTTCTGTTAGCCCATCGACCTGTGACCCAAGATAAGTCAGTGCTGCATTATCCACAATTGCGGTAATCGCTGTTGCCCAGAAAAAGACTTGGCCTTCAGAAAGTTTCAGCAAAATAGGCTTTAGCCACCAACTTTGTGCGCCTCCAAGAACGACAAGTCCGCCTAAAAATATGGCAACAAGGAGTCCTTCGCGTAATTTGAGACCTTCATTATACTGGGTGATGTGTACGACGCCCAAAAAAATTAAAAAAGCTGCGATAAACAATATTGGATGGTGGGCTGTCACGACGACAATAAAAAGAAATAGCACATTCAAAATTGAACTGGATATTGGCGGTTTTGCTTCGGTGGACACGTCCATTTTAAGGGATTTGAACTCTTTATTCAGAAGCAGACAAATAGTAATTGTGTTGATACAGGCGGCAAGGACAGCTTTCCACCCAAAATGGACAAGCATAAATTGCAAATCCCATCCCCATTGACGAGCGACCATTAAAACAGGTGGTGCGGCATAGGGCGTGAGAACCCCACCGATGGAAACATTAACAAACAAAAGACCAAGGGTGAGGTACTTGAATTTTTCGGATGTATTAGAAAAATAGGTATTTCTTAAAAGAAGGGCTGTTACGGTCATTGCGGCGGGTTCTGTAATGAAGCTGCCCAAGAGTGGGCCGATTATCAACGCTGTCAAATAGAACGATTTGGCTGGTGCGAACGGCAATAATCTTGAAATTTTCAAAATGATTTGTTCGGCCATGTAAAGTATGGGTCTGGTCGCTGAAATGACTAGAATGACAAAGATAAAAAGTGGCTCAGTAAAATTTCGATTTTCAACGTAAGAAATTGCGGAAGCCAATCCGTCCGAGAGCGCTGTAGCAAGAAAAAACATGACGGCCCAAAAGCCAAAAACGACTTCGACCTCGCTTGCAAAATGAAGAAGTCGGCCGCGCCAAGTGGAAAGTCCCACACGAAGGGCCTGTTTGTGAAAAAAACCAACACAAAGCGTATGGACAATCGCCAAAACTAACATAGGGTAGGCCGTACCTTTTTGATGTGCAGTGCAATAAGTTTGCTCATATATTAATCTTTTCTTGTAAGCGACCGCCGCGGGCAAAATCGCAATCCAGCTCTACGCTGCCATTTCCCTCTAGAATCCATTCGACTTTCAATTCGTTTTCGTTGCTTCGAGAGTAAAACCAGATCGGGGAGTGCCATGGCAGGAATCGGTTGTGCCCCTTAAGGTGTGGTACTTCAAGATGGTTCTTTCCTTGGCGAATTTTTAGTTTTGTTTTTAATCTAACAGTAGGCTTTCGAACGGCAGCAACCTTAAGGGCCTGCTTGCTGCCGTTGGTTGGCAAGTATCCCGTGTTTTCAAATATTGCCGTTAACTTTGTTGTCTTGTCGGAAAGTTTTTCTTTCTCTACTTTTTTTAATCGAACCAGCGGCGTAGATTTGGCTTGTGAAATAATAATGTCAAAAACTTTATCGAGTTCCTGTTTTAAAAATTTAGGTGGTGGGTTTCTAAATACGTAATTGAATTTCCATCCGCCAATTTCTACAGGGCCTAGTTGTGGGTGATGGAATGCTTTCCACTCGCGGTAGAAATCCGATTTTTTCAAATGCTTTTTGCACCACGTATAGGCTTTTAAAATTTCAGTCTCAGCGGGATAGAAGTACCTGGAAACATGATCCTTGATCTCGATGCCGGCCTCCTTGTAGATGTCCCAGACCTCAACAGTAAATGCAAAAACTCCGCGTTGCTCAAATGTCCAATCATCCGTGGATCCCGTTATGGTATCGCGTGAATCGTAGCGGAATTCTTTGAATACGCTTAAAGCCTTATACCCACTAAGCCGTTCGCCCTCTTGAGAATAGCGTTTAAATACTTCCATATCATGTGCATCGAAATTCTCATCGGGGTGTCCGGCGGGGGGCCTTAGGATCAAACCGCCAAATGTATGCAATGTGATATGTCCATAAGTTCGGTGGCGTTTTGTAAAGGCTTCGACAAAAGCTCGTGCTTCCGGCAAATGCAATGCATGCGGGCCGGCACCCCACTGCTGGCCCTCGGGGCGGTAACCAGCGGGATATTGCCGATTTAAATCAAAACCGTTCACGTCTTCATAGTTTTCGTGAAATCCATCATAGTTTTGAAATTTACCCTCGCAGTAAAGTTTATAAAATGTGCCCTCAGTATCGTTGTGCTTTCTTTGCACCATAATGTCTTTATTTTGGGGGCAAACTTTAAACGCTCCGGCGGGATCTTTTTTTCGCATTGTTAGGATCCATCCGTCTTTATCCAAATCCTCTGGAATAAAATTTTCGTGCACTGGCGGATTTGGCCATGGGAGAGGGGTCGAACGAATATCAAAATGTGTTCGTAAATAGTACTCTGCACCGTCTGCGGATAATCTAGGGACAACATAAAACTCAACATGGTCTAAAAGATGCGTGATCTCTTTATTTTTCTGATAGCCGGTCAACATTTTGAAAATAAAATAAAGTGCGCATTGGGTCCCTGCGATTTCACCAGCGTGAGTGTTCGCATCAATCCAGAACCCTGGCTTTTCTCCAATTTTAGATTTTTTTTTATTTTAATCCCTCAGTATCTTATTATATTTTTTTATGTATTTTTTTTTATTATTTTTATCAATTAAATAATTATATTAATGTAATTAAGAGTTTATATAAATAATTTTTCAAATTATGGAAAATT
>CAUJEF010000147.1 GCA_963169515.1 Bdellovibrionota bacterium | reverse complement strand
TAATAAAATCAAAATCCGTTGCTCTGGTTTCAGATTGTGGAACTCCCGGGTTTTGTGATCCCGGGTGGCAATTGATCAAAGAGTGTCGCAACAGTGGTATCAAGATCACCAGCTCCCCCGGAGCTTCCAGCCTGATGACATTGCTCAGCCTTTCAAGCGAAAAGATTGAGACCTTTACATTTTTAGGATTTTTGCCTCAGGATAAAGAGCTACGTAGCCCTGCTATAAAAAAAATAGCAACCATCAAAGATAATATTTTTGTAATGGATACTCCATACCGGATGAATTCATTTCTTGCTGAACTCGCGGATGTTTTGCCCACTCACCGGGCACTGATCGGAATGGATCTTACTTATGAAAATGAAGAAATCTATGAAGATACTTTAAAAAACCTTGCCCAAAAAATACCAAAAGCAAAACGAGAATTCGTTTTATTAATCTATAAACGCTGATTTATAACTTGGTTAGCGCCAATAACAGTTGACCCCATTGCAACATCTTTTGTGATAATTGCATTTGCACCAATCATTGCCTCATCACCAATATGAATCGGCCCTAGAACTTTTGCACCTGCTCCGATAATGACTTTATTACCGACCGTTGGGTGACGAGGGCCGTTGACCCGATTTACCCCACCCAAAGTCGTGCCATGATAGATCAGACAATCATCCCCTATCACCGCAGTTTCACCCACCACAACACCCATGCCATGGTCAATCACTAGACGCTTTCCAATTTTTGCGCCCGGATGAATTTCAATTCCAGTGATAAAGCGCGACATCTCAGAGATAAGGCGAGCAAATAAATACAAGTGAATTGAGTAGAAAAAGTGAGCTACACGATGGAATAATATAGCTTTTGGTCCGGGATAACAGAGAACAATTTCAAAAAACGATTTCGCGGCAGGGTCGTATCTTCTGTAGGCATTTAAAAAGTCCATCATTGAAGAATCCTTTAACAGTACAACTCTATCGACGTCATCATCTGTTTTATTTAGACTGAACGCATTTGGCCTGGCTTTTCATTCAAAAAGTAGCAGACTTGAGCGCCAAAGAGAAAGATCATCCAAACAAAATTCAGCCATAACAAAAATACTGGGGCCACCGCAAGTGATCCATAAATGCTCGAGCTAATCGCTCTAATGGCGTACATAGCGTATAATTGCTTTGCGACTTCAAATATTACACCCGAAATAACGCCCGCTTTAAAAGCATTTTTAAAATGGACTTTGTGGGCCGGTAGCCACATATAGACCATCGTCATAAGCATTGTAGATGTCACATATGGAATGAATTGCCAGGCAAAAACAATGACTCTTGCGATTTCTCCATGGTCTGAGCGAAGCCAAGCTACCGCATTTCCTGTAACCACCAAGGAAACACCCAAAAGAATGGGTCCCAAAGAAATCAGGGTCCAAAACGTAGACATCTTTTGCATCCATGGTCGCGCACGTTTTTTTCCCCATATAAGGTTCAGTGAAAGTTCTATTTTTGCCAACAAATTAATACCCGCTAAAACAAACCCTATGGCGCCAAAAACACCAAGAGCCTTTGCAGAAATTTGGTTCCGCACAGAATTTATAAACCCTAAAATTTGATCTCCAAAGTTGGGGGCTAGGTTTTCACTGATAAATCGTTCGATGTCAGATTGAAATTTGTCCAATCCTCCTAATATTTCAAATGCAAAATATGCCATTGCAATGATCGGAATAAAATTAAGAACCGTGGTGTATGTCAAAGAAGCCGAATGGATCGTGATATTATCATCATCACACTTCTTTAAGATGGTCACCAACTGTTGGTGCCACCTTTTTTGTTTCAGACGATTAATTATTCGATTCATTTTTTAATGTTCTCGTATAGAAATACCGGTCGAACATTTGATTGTAGCTCGTCCACTTTGACTCACTATCTCCGTGTGAGGCCATAAAGGTCGCAACCGAATTCATTTTGCTATCAAGGTCGTCAATCATGCCTACGACGATCGCCTCAAGACATTTTGGTCGCTTCGGCGATCCATATTCCAAAAGGCCATGGTGTGACAATACAATATGTTTACAAATATTCTTCAGTTCAACAGGAAAATTTGAAATTTCAGAAGCTCTCTTTTCGACAAGCTCACTCCCCAATGGGATATGGCCAACAAGACGCCCAACATCAGTATAGCCGATCTGAGTTTCAAACGACAGCTCCCAAATTTTTCCAATATCGTGAAATACGGCTCCAAATAACAATAGATCTCGGTTTAAATTTTTATAGTGCGAGGCCAAAAAACTCATAATTTCACAAATCGAGAGGGCGTGTTCCAGCAGTCCACCAATGTAGGCATGGTGGACGCTCTTTGCTGCCGGAGATGTTTTAAATAAGGGCTGAATTTGCGGGTCCTCCAAAATACTAAACATAAGTTTTTTAATGAATGGGTTTTCTATGGTCCTAAGAATTTTTAAAAGGTTATCGAACATGACGTCTTTATCAAACTTTGAAACAGGCAGGTAATCAGCAATTGTTATATGAGTACCATCAACGACCTCAAGCGAGTGGACCACGATTTGATTTCTATTTTGAAATTTTTGAACAACACCTTTCACCATAACAAAATCATCAATATCGACAGTGAGCTCTTCAACATTACCCCAAAAACGTGCATCGACCTGGCCCGTTTTGTCTGATAGGGTGAGCGAAAGGTAGGAATTACCCTTTTTGTCCACGGATACATTTTTTGTCTTTACCAAAAAAATACTGTGAATGTTGTCCGGAGCTTTAAGGTTAGCAACAAAAACTTTATCCATATTATGTCTCCAGCCTATTATTTATATTAATACGACTCGCCGCGAGGCCTCATTAAATTTAACCCGTTCCTTCCTAAAATCAAATTGTTTATTATTTTTATTTCCAGGGGTGGGTAGACGCAGCTCTTTTACAATAATCATTGATAAATTCTTTATATTTAGAGTGTAAAATTCTCGTCGCAGCGCCCGGAGCCGATACCTTATTTTGATTGATCAATCGAATTGGCATTATTTCTCTGGTGGAAGAAGTCAAAAATACTTCGTCCGCATCCAGTAGCTCTTCTAAACCGAAACCTTTTTCTTCGATTTTAAATTTTTCATTCTGAGCAATGCCAATGACAATTTTACGAGTAATACCTTTTAAAATGTCATATTCTTCCGGCGGAGTAATGATAGTTTTGCCCTTGACCATGAAAATATTTGAAGTTGTTCCTTCGGTCACATGGCCCTGCGCGTTCACCATAAATGTTTCATAAGCATTAATCTTTTCGCCTTCGATAAAAGCAAGAACATTGTTCAAATAGTTGCCCGATTTAATATTTGGATCTAGTGCCCTTTTCGCATTACGCCTACGCTCAGTCACACAAATTGAAACACCTTGGCTATAATACTCCCCAGGTGACGGTTGAAATGGATACATATAAATGACTTCATTTGGCGTTTTCACAAGCTTTGGGCTCATGCCGATGGGGCCATCGCCACGCGATATTTGAATTCGCATATAGATGTTATCTATATCTATTTTTTTATATATTTCATAAATGTGGGCGATCATCTGCTCCTTCGTGCGCCCCAGATTCATGTTGATATTGTCTGCTGAATTAAACAAGCGATCTATATGATCTTCGATTTGAAAAAAAATTCGCCCGTAAGATCGCGTAACTTCATAGACAGCATCTCCAAAAAGAAAACCACGATCGAAAACAGAAATTTTTGCTTCCTTGATAGAGTATATTTGATCATTAATTGAAACAAGTTCCTTCATATTTTTTCCTCACAGGTCAATTCAGTATGGCGAGAATCGGTAAATGTCACTTGTGATATTCGCAAGCGCTGCGGCTCTGCGGAAACAAAATAAAATGTTCCCGCCACAGCGCTGATATGTCGCATTTGACCCGTGTGAAGAAGAATATGTCTTTTAAAAACCTCATTTTTAAAATAACTTGTAAGGTCCAGCAGCACATTACATCCATTTCCAATTTGCTCCCCATCAATTTTTCGTCTACGAGAATTGCTGGAATAGTAAACCTGTAAGTCCTTCATTTCTTCTTCCTTCAAATCTGTCTTAAAATCTAGCTCCACGGGTCCTCGTTCTTTATCACTCCCCAGTTCAGCAAAATCTATATTCGCTCCAAAAGTTGCGAGCCCAATTTGAGTATAATTTGTGTTAAAGACTCCTTTTTTAGGGGATACAACAGAAATGTTTAAGGGAATGCCTTCGAAAAAATCATACTTGTTTTCTTTGAATTTCTGATTGCCTTGATAGCGCATCGTAATCCTGTCCCACAATGGTTGGGGAAGGCTAAGTTTCACTTCCTGTTCAGAATAGTCCAAGTTTGATACTTTGGATAAGTTCGAACCTTTTGCACAAGAAATTAAGATCAACAATAATAAAATATTAATTTTTTTCATCGATTTGCTTTTTCAGTTTTAATAGTGGTTCATACGTGGGAGATTTTAACAAACCCTTATCAACATATTTCTTCGCTTGAATTACATTATTTTCCATAAGTGCAATTTGGGCAAGCCCATCATACGCAGTTAGAGATTCCGGATTAATTTTTTGAACCTTCCTCCAGCTCTCATCGGCGCAAGTAACATTTGCCTCAGCCATACAATGTCTTGCTTTCAAAATGTATGGAAGCTGAAATTCTTCGCCCGCTTTTGTTGCATTTAAAATGGCCACAGCTTCGTCTTCATTGTTTGCCACACTTGCAGTGTAGCTTGACATTGCTTGAATCAATATGTCGTTCGGAGCTACTCGGAGGGCATGATCAATCAAATTTTTTCCTTCGACACGTTCTTTATTTTTAAAATAAGAATATCCTAATAAAGCCTCAACTCGGCCCGAAGATTTAAACTCACGGCTCATGTCTTTAAGCCAAAGCGTAAGAAAGTGCCAAATTGGCTTGTCCTTAAAATAATCCAAGTTCTCGTCGTGATCGGTCGTCTCATCAGGATCTGAATCTAAAACTTTTTCAAGTATCGCAAGCACATCCTTTTTGTTCCCAAGTCTATAAAGCACATATGCATACGCGATGCTTTGTTCTTGAAATTGAGTTGGATTTTTTTGAACGATAATATTGTTAATTTCAATTAAATCATTTAATTTCTCTTTTTCAAGTGTGCCGGACTTAATTTGTTCCAAAAAGGCATTCACTAGCATCACGTATATGTAGGCATCAACGCCGCCGTTCTTGATCGACTTAAGATAACTGGTTCCCGCGTATTTAAAATTTTTATCCATAAATTGAGTCATACCCAAATTAAACAATGCTGGTACATAATTGGGGTCAATTTTGAGCGCTTCTTCAAAATTTTGCTTCCCACCATCACTGTCAAAATGAAACAATTGGATCATGCCAAGGTAATTGAAAATTATTTTTTTCATTTGATCCATTGGATTGCTCTTTAAAACTTGTGTTAACATCCGCTCTGCGGTGACTGTATCTTGAAAATAAATCAATAGTGCGGCCAGGTTCAAGGCAGATTCATCGTCGTCCGACTCTATGTTCCTAGCGTTTAAATATTCTAACTTAGCGCCTTCGTAATCACCAATAGATTTCAAAAATTGTGCCTGACGAATGGTATCACCGTAACTGATATTATTTCTTCCAGATGGCTTTTCTTTTGTATAAAAGAACGCAATTGTCACTACGATCAAAACTAAAACCAACGAAAGGATTCGGTTCCACTTTTTTGGATCTGGCTCGAACCCAAACACCTTAGTTGGCGGAACTGCCTTCCCTATTTCCTTTCCGTCGTCACCATAGTCTGGAAGAATATGTACAGTCTTTTCATGGGTGCCAAGAACAACCTCTGTCGTGCTCTCAGTAAAACTCAAAGTTCCCGTAACTGTGGATTCAGAATGTACTGAATCCTTTCCTTTAAGGTCGTTGATGATCTTTTCAAAGGCTTCTTCATCACGAAGGTATCGCCAGCGGCCGAATGGCTTTGCCACCTCATCAAGCACAACATACTCTTTGGATTTTAAACCCTGAACAATATCATCAAAGCTCAGTGGCCCGATGATTCGTCCTGATGATTTAACAAGCCATGTCTTTTCCATATAAAAATTCGCTCCTAGTGCCTAAAATGTCTTTTATGCGTCAAAATCATGTTCACGCCATGGTGGTGAGCCGCCATCAAAACCTCTTCGTCTTTTATAGAACCACCTGGCTGTATTATCCATCTTATGCCAGCTTTGGCCGCTGCTGCCACTGAGTCTGCAAATGGAAAAAAGGCGTCACTCGCCATTACGACATCATTTTTGTCAGGGTGATTTTTTTTCCACCGTCCAATCGCATGATCAACAGCATCCACACGATTCACCTGTCCCATACCAAGCCCAACCGTCTGACGTTCAGATGTTAAGGCGATGGAATTACTCTTAAGCGCTGTGCATACCTTCCATGCGAATAGCAGTTCTTGTTTTTTTTCAGCATCGGGTGCTGTACCATGGCATATCCATGTGGGACCCCATTCTCGGTCAGCTTTATCGCACGTCTGCATAAGTATGCCGCCGCTAATAGATCGAATCTCGTAAAGATGCTCTTTTTCAAAAGTATTCCATTCCAGCAATCGAAGATTTTTCTTTTGTGACAGCTTTTGAAAAGCCTTAGGTGAAAACTCTGGAGCCACAATACATTCCAAAAAAATTGGACACAACAAATCCGCTTCACCCATATCGATAGGCCGATTGCATACAACAATTCCACCAAAAACGCTTATAGGATCTGCTTCAAGGCATTTTTTAACAGCAATCTTCGCATCTTGATCTGCCCCGACACCGCAGGGGTTATTATGTTTTACCGCAACGCAAACCGCTTCTGTGAATTCCTTTCCCAAAATTGCCGCTGCATCGATATCCAAAATATTATTGTATGAAAGAGGTTTTCCAGAAAGCACCTTTGCATTGTGAATACCGAATTCTTCACCCACAAGTTTTAACCAATTCGCGTCTTGATGGGGATTTTCTCCATATCGCAACGGTTGTACAAGCTTAGCTCCGAATGAAATTTCTTTTTGCTGAAGAGGAAAACCCAAAAGTTTTTTTGCAATCAAACTGTCGTAAGATGAAATATGGGCAAAAACTTTACCTGCTAAATATTTTCTTTTTTCCAGTGACACTTCTGCCTCATCCCCAACCCAATCATAATCGTCAGAGTCGCAGATCACCGTGATTTGCTGGTAATTCTTTGCGGCAGCCCTCAATAGGGCAACCCCACCGATATCTATAAACTCTGACAGTTCCCGGTCACTCATTTTACTCTTAGACTGTTCTTCGAATGGATAAAGATTACCAATTACTAAATCAAACTTTTCTAAATCATGCTTTTTTAAAACTTCCATATCGTGCGAGTTTTCTTCCCGCGCAAGTAGGGCCATATGAATATTGGGGTGGAGCGTTCTCACACGCCCGTCCATCACTTCGGGGAACCCAGTTTGCTCAGAAACTTCAACAACAGGTATATGGTTTTTTCTTAGGTAAGCCGCCGTCCCACCCGTTGAAACGATACGGAGATTAGGAAACTTTTTTAAAAATTCCGCCAGACCTTTTTTGTCTGAGCAAGAAATAAGCGCATTTTTAAACATCAAAATGGTACCTTAGAAAATAACATTCCCAAGTCGTCATTAGTCAAATCTATGCCAGCACCAACATAACTAGAATATGTATCTTTATTAAGAATGTCATCCGCGCCGCCCACTAAGAATAACCCGTAACTCAAATTATAGCGCATAAAGGCTCTCAGGTG
>CAUJEF010000146.1 GCA_963169515.1 Bdellovibrionota bacterium | reverse complement strand
CGGCGAAAACCATCGAAAGCCGAAGCCATAGTTACTGCGGAAGTCACTAAAGACAATGCTATCGTCGGCATAACCGATATCATAAAATAAGACACCTTTAATCCCCGCTTCTGAGATCAATGGGAATTCAATTTCAAGGTTATAATACAGGCTTTGGCGACCGCCAAATGGAATAAATTTCCCAGTCAAAGGGACTTGTTTTTTCTTTCCCACAGAAAAGAATTGATAACCGCGAAGCGTGTTCGGCCCCCCCAATAAGAACAACTCGTTAAACGGAATGTCTTGCTCTGTTGGGCCACCTATAAATCCATAACTGATATTATTTCTCCATACCAAATCCCAAAATATAGGAACATAAAAACGCAGATTATTTGAAAGGAGCGTATAGGTCTTATCCCCCCCAAGTCCCGCGTACTCAACCGAGCTGAACGCGTACAAACCTTTTTTAGGCGAAAAACGATCATCGCGCTTATCGTATTCAAGCGAGAATGTCGCCGAACTTGTTCGGCCTTCAGCGTTTTTCTCATCAAACAATGGGGTTGTCGTTAAATCTTTGATGCGAATCAGAGTTTTTTCATTTTTATAACGCAAATAACCTTTAAGGTAAGGTGCCAGCGGGTGACCTACGGTAACAGCTCCGCCCTCTTTTGTTTGATCGTATGGGACAAGCTGGCGTTTGCTCTTGTACAAGTCAACGCCCGCGCTCCACAGTGTGTCCATCACATACGGTTCCGTAAAGTTAAAATTAAAATTCGTATCGCTCTTGCTCAAATTCGCCGATACCGTCAATTTTTGACCTTTACCAAACAAGTTTGATTGCTGAACCTGTCCCTGGAAAATAAATTTTTGATAAGAGCTATAGCCCGCGCCGACCTGAATACTACCCGTATTACGCTCTTTAACTGCGATATCGATATCCATCACGTCTGGTTCGCCCGGCGGTGTTCGGGAATTGAAGTTTACTTCTTCGAAATAACCGAGACGTTTTACATCTTCAATAGATTCACGTTTGCGTGTTTCATTATACAATTCGCCCTCGAAAATGTTCATCTCGCGGCGGACGACTTTGTCGCGCGTTTTCGAGTTGCCCACGACATTAAATCTTCCAAAATAAACTTTATTGCCTTTGTCGATTTCAAAGACAATATCAACTTTTTTATCCTTTTCCCGAACTGCCGTACGCGGAATAATATTCGCATAGGCATACCCCAAATCCCCGTACTTGGCCTGAAGGGATTTCAGATCTTCCTGAAGAGTTTCATAGACAAATGTCCCCGAATCCTTAATTTTGATGGCTGCATTCATTTCATCAGTCGAAAAAAGCAAGTCCCCTTTGAAATCAACGTCGCCGACGTCAAATTGATCACCCTCTTCAATACGCGTAACGATGTAAATGCTTTTTTTGTCCGGCGTAACTGTGATTTGCGGTCGACTTACTTTGACCTGCACAAAGCCTTTATTGAAATAAAGATACTGTAACAGTTGCGTATCACGATCAAACGCTTCCTGCTTAAAAGATCCCGAATTACTGATGAAACTAAAAAAACCCTCTTCTTGCGTAAGCATCTTGGATTTTAGTTCGTTGTCTGAGAGTTTATTATTACCAATAAATTTAATACTTTTTACTTTTACCTTGTCGTTTTCTTGAATGTCAAAAATCAGCCTAACGGCCTGGTCTTTTTGGATGTCCTCAAATCGATATTTTACTTGCGCAAGGAAGAACCCCTTTTCTTCGTACGCCTTTTCTATTTTTTTCTGGGCGTTTTGAATTGCAGAGATATCCATGATCTCAAACGGCTTTATACCAGATGCCTCTTTTAAATCATTGGTGTCGAGTTCATCGTTGCCTTTGTAGACGATTTCTACGATAGATGGTTTTTCCGTGACCTGGAAAGTGATCTGAACCCCGTCGCTTGTATTATTTTTTATAACTTCGATATTATAAAAATATCCCAACTTAAAAATCGCTTTTAGATCTTCTTCGATTTTTTCAAGATCTAAGGTTTGTCCCGCCTTGGTTTGAATTTTTTGGAAGATAGCATCTGATTCGATTTTACGGTTCCCTTGAACCAAGACCCTTGCAATTCTCACAGAAGAGGATTGTGCTGATGTTTTTTTTGAGGACTTATTCTTGCTTTGAGCGAAGACCAACAACGGAAAGATAATCAGCGCCAAAATCATTATATTGCGAACCAAAATACTTAGCCGGGGCAATGGTTAAAATCCTCAGTTGTTTTCATTACATATCATCTGCTTGCGCCAGCGTAACGTGAGGTCTAGGTGTTGTCAAAAACGCTAAGAATATGACGCGGGGATGCTCATCTGCTCCACTGACCATCCTTCAAACGATAAACCTTGGGAAATTTTTTGGCAAAATCGATATCGTGACTCACAACAACCAGGGTCAAATTGTACTTCTTTTTCAGGGCAAAAAAGAGTTCTTGGATTTTCAATGTGTTTTGTGAATCTAAGTTCCCTGTGGGCTCATCGGCAAACAAAATATCCGGTCTCATACTCAAAGCACGAGCAATTGCAACCCTTTGCTGCTCCCCGCCGCTAAGCTCAGTAGGGTGATGATCCATACGATTTTGCATTCCCAAATCAATAAGAAGCTCTTCTGCTTTTCGGCGACTCTCCCGCTCAGACATACCCGCTATCCGACACGGCATCATAACATTTTCGAGCGCATTAAATTCTTTTAATAAGTAGTGGAACTGGAATACAAATCCCATTGCGCGATTCCGAAACCGGCTGAGTTCCGCATCAGATTTTTCTGAAAGTTTACTACCTTTAAAGTAAACTTCGCCTTGGGTTGGCTTATCCAAAGTGCCCAAAATGTGGAGTAACGTACTTTTTCCAGCGCCTGACGCACCCATGATGCAAATAGAATCCCCTTCGGACACAGTAAGATCGATATTTTTTAATACATGCAGGCCTTCGCCATAACTCTTGTGAATTCCTTTGGCTTCTATGAGGGGGATGGCAAATTTATTCATACCGTAACCCCTCAATCGGGCTGAGCCGCGATCCACGCGCAGCCGGAATCAAGGACGACAGATAACAAATCAAGATTGTAACTAAGAAAATAAGTGTCACATCAAAAAATTGAATGTTAATTGGCAATTGGTCAAACTTATAAATGTCACCTGGTATGTCGATAAACTTATAATGCCGAATCAAATAGCAAAGGGCGAGGCCCAAAAAAGTGCCTAAAATCGCGCCTATAAGCCCAATCCATAAACCTTGATACGTGAAAAGTCGCTTCATAAACTCACGGTCTGCCCCCAGTGTTCGAAAAACCGATATATCTGAATATCTGCGCATCACCGTCACGAGCAAAGTACTCGAAATATTGAAACTTGCCACAATGACAATAAACAATACCACGATAAAAATAACCACGCGCTCTACTTTGAGCGCTGTAAAAAAATTTATATTTACCATCTCCCAATCACGAACTCGATAGTCCTCTCCGATTGCTTCACGAATTGTGTCAGAAACCTTTTTTGCATCTTGGGATTTTCGAATTTTGACGTAGAAACCTAAAAATTCTTTGCCGATTCCTGCCAAATGCTGCACGCTTTCGGCAGAAGTAACCAGGACCTTTTCGTTATAGTCGTACTTACCAAAATCCATGATACCCGCAAGCCTATATGCTTGCTGTGCAGGTGAAAAATTAGATATTTTTGTGCGGCTCGGCCGGGGAACAATCACCGTAAATACGTCTCCAATTTTTAATTTTAATTGCTTAACGGCTTCTTTTCCGACCACGGCATTGGTAACTTTCCCCTCGGATTTAAAATCAAGTTCGCCCGAAACAAGCCTTGGCTTTAAATTTAAAACATCGTTCATCGTTGTAGCCTCAAGCCCTTGCAGGACAACTCCGTAAACATGCCCTTCACGCACAGCCACACCCTGAACCATTGCGTACGGAGTAATTCCGGTAACTTCTTTTGATGAGTTTTTTATTTTATCGGTCAGGCTCTCGACGTCGGCAATCTTATCGCCAGGTTTGTGGATTAAAATGTCGCCGTACAGATCAATTATTGAGCTTTGGATAAACTTTTCCACCCCGCTTACGACGGACATTGAAACTATCAAACACGCCACACCCAAGATAATGCCTAAACTCGCAAGAAATGACGTAATTTTAACCGCCCGAGATTCTCCAGTGAAATAGCGCCAGACCAGAAACACCTGAAACATTATTTAGTCACTTTCTTTTCAAGCATCTTGGATTTTAATTCGGCTTGAATAAAGCTATCAATTTTCCCATCCATCACATCCTGGACCTGACTAGTTTCAAATGCAGTCCGATGATCTTTGACCATTTGATACGGATGCATAACATAGGACCGAATCTGACTGCCCCACTCATTGGCTTTTTTAGATGCATTCATTTCATCTTTTTTTTGATTTCGTTTTTGAATCTCTACCTCGTACAGCGCGGACTTTAACATCTTCATCGCTTTGTCACGGTTAGCGTGTTGGCTGCGCTGGCTCTGACAAGCAACAACGATTCCCGATGGAACGTGCGTAATGCGAATTGCAGATTCCGTTTTATTGACGTGCTGGCCACCCGCACCGCTTGAACGATATGTGTCTACTTTTAAATCTTCCGTTCGAATTTCAATTTCAATTTCATCATCCACTTCCGGCCACGCAAATACCGCAGCAAACGAGGTGTGTCGTCGCGCATTTGAATCAAAGGGACTGATGCGGACCAGGCGATGAACCCCAGCCTCTGCCTTCAAGTATCCATAGGCATACGGACCCTCAACATAAATCGTTGCCGACTTAATTCCTGCGCCTTCGCCCTCAGACATATCCATGACCTCGGTTTTATAACCCTGACGTTCTGCATACCGAAGATACATTCTTAAAAGCATTCCTGCCCAATCGCAAGCCTCAGTGCCACCCGCGCCTGAATTGATTGTTAAAAACGCAGAACACGAATCGACGGGATCATTCAGAATTGTTTTAAGCTCCATTTCTTCTGAAATGGCTTCGAGCTTTTGAATTTCGGTTTGCACTTCTGCAAACGAGTCATCGTCAGACGCTTCCACCGCCATATCTAACAAAACCGCGGCGTCTTCAAGACGCTGGTTAATATTTTTCCATTGCGTGACAGTTTTTTCTAAAAGGGCCTTTTCTTTATTGAGCTTTTGAAGTTCGCTGGTGTTTTGCCAGAATTCGGGCTCTTGGGATTTTGCCTCGAGCTCTGTTAGACGTTTCGATTTGCCTTCGATGTCAAAGGTACCTCCCCAGGTCCGTACATCGATCTGATAAAACCTTAAGTTGCTTTTTTACTTCGTGGGTATTGATACTCATAATGTTTTATAGCTTAGGCCAAATCGTCTTTGAAGCAACATTTTATAATTATGACGCAAACCTAACTCAAATTCTTTGAAACTCTGGCATAAATTTTATCTTGAAGATCGTACATCTGCTTAGCTTTACGCCCACCATTTTCATGATCATATCCCAGCAAATGAAGTATTCCGTGTAGGATTAAATAACCAAGCTCGAAGTTAAAAGTAAGGCCATGTTCCTTGGCGCGTTTTTTAAGTACGGCGGGGCAAATCACCAGTTCCGGCATAGCATTGTTCGCAAAAGATCCAAAACTCAATATATCTGTCACGCAGTCCTTATCCCGAAATTTCTTATTTAGACCACGCATGGTCACGGGCGATACAAACAGTATCGTCAGTTCGCTTAGGATCAAACCTCTGGTATCCTTTGGCTTAAGATTTTTTTTTATTAGATGAATCCACACTTCTACAAACTTTTTAGGAATCGAAATTTTGGTTTTATTTACATAGTTGAGTTGCACTAGCCCCTGCCCACACCACCCAGGTGTCGTGGATAATCCACTCGCTGGTGATAAATGCCAATAAGAACGCGCACGAAACAGTTTTCAATACTAGAAAGATCACGAAGGCTCAAATTACATTCGTCAAGCTGCTCGTCCATAAACTTTCTCTGGATGATCGTTTTAACCATGTTTCTCAGTCGAACCGGAGAGGGTTCGTCTAATGTTCTTGCTGCGGCCTCGACAGAATCAGCGAGCATACACAATGCCGATTCTTTAATTTGCGGCTTGGGCCCAGGATAACGATACTCTTCTTCTTTGACCTCGCCCATAGAATCATCATTGTTTTCTTGTGCGCGATTATAGAAAAAGGAAATCAATGTCGTGCCGTGATGCTGTTGTATCACGTCGATAATTGGCTTTCCCAATTTGAATTGCAAACCTAACTCTACCCCATCTTTTACGTGGGCAATCAAAATCGTCTTGCTCATGTTCGGCGACAAGTGATCGTGGGGATTACTCTGCGGTTTTTGATTTTCAATAAAATAGGCTGCGTGTTCTGTTTTGCCAATATCATGAAAATAAGACGCCACACGACCCAGAAGCGCGTTCGCGCCAATGGCTTCCGCCGCAGTTTCCACCATACTTCCAACCACAAGCGAATGATGATAAGTGCCAAGAGCCTTCACGCTCATTTCTTTCAACAATGGGTGATTTAAATTACTAAGTTCGAGCAACCGAACGTCTGTCGTATAATTAAACGCAGTTTCCAAGAGCGGAATGAACATCAGAGCAACAAAGCTAGACGCAACACCCGAAATAAATCCGGCCAAGCAGTTCCAAAAAATATGATTCCAAATATTATCTTGGGCTTGCGTTGTCACCACGGTAACCAATAAGATTGTAAGAATGTTGATAGATCCCGCACGCAAACCGGCCATATAAACGTCATTGCGTTTTTTGCAATTAAACACCCCACGAGCTGCAGCGATTCCACCGACCACGGTCACAATCAGATACGGAAAATTCAATTCCATCATAAATGTCAATACTGTGCTTAAAAAAACCGTGAATAGCCAGACGATTTCACCTGATGTAATAAGCAAACCCACGAGCATTGGACCGGCAAAAACCGGAAGCAAATACCAAAAAGCCATGGACGGTATTGTGACGCCAAAGCGCCGTTGAATTGTTTCTGCTATGACAAAAAGAGAAATTTTGCCCAAAAGTACAATTGCAATTGTGATCACGCCCATTACAACCAGATCCTTAGAATCTACTTTTACTTTGTTCAGCGTGAACCGCCGCAGGTAGGAAAAGAAGACCAAAATCATCGTGATGAAAAATGCGGCCATGACTAATGCTTCAAAATCCCGCTGCGATTTTGATTTCCTGCGCCCGATTTCATCCAAAACTCGTTCATGCACAGCCTGAATGACTGAACCTTCACTTACAATCAATTGGTTTTTCTTAATTGAAATTACGACAGGCAACACAGAGTCGCGGGCACTTTGCTTGCTGTTCGTGGTTTCCTGCAAATTTAGATTTAAATTCGGTAACACAAGCGCTTCTACTATTTTCAACAACTGTGTCTGGTCGTCCAAAGGAATTTTGTCATTGCCCGGAATGTCCTTCATCGTCAGATTTCTACGAACAGAGTAAACGTCTTTAATATCCTTTAGGCTAACTGTGAATTCTTCGCCCTCACCGCCTCGCTCGACAATTCTAACGATAATGCTATCCTTGTTTTGATCTTTGAGCGGGATTAAATCGGCAACAATTTTTTCAGACGCAATTTGTTCCAACATTCGAATGATGACATTTTCGTAATGAACCCGGAATCGGTTGGTTGCAAGCCATTCGAACTGACGCATAGTGATTCGTTTGTGGCCGATCAACCCATCAAATTTTTCTTTGTGCTTCAAAAATTCTTTAATCCGTTCTTCTTTTTTAATTTGATCGCGGGGCCAAGGTTTGCCGGCCAATTGTCTTCGCATCTCACGGAAGCTTGAGTACACGCCTGCAATAACCGGTTCAAAAGCATTGGGGTCCATGTCATACACGGCAGGAACCATATCTTCTGCTTCTTTTTTCTTTTGAGCCGTTTCGACTTCATCGACAAATTCAAAACTTAAAGGAGACTTAATATCCGTTCCCACAAGATCGCCAGTTTTGTAACCGACAAACACAAAATCAAGATTCATGGTAAGAACAAGTGAAAGCGCCAGCGAAAACATAAATATTAGCGCGAATCGACGAATCATAAACCTTTCGTCAAAATACCCAAGCAGTCGACCGACCCATGTTCGCTCAATCCCAAGCGCATTGACCCAGTCCACAAACTTTGTGGTCTGATCAACATACTTGGTACGATGATGTATCGTTTCCTCTTTTGGCGCCTTTTTTAACAAATTCATTTCTTAAAAAATCTCTTTCCTATCAAATACTTATCGGATCAAACCGCAGTTTGATTTACGAAAGACGCTTTGTTTTAATCCATTCCAGTCACCGCAATCAGTCTTTGCTTTTTCCAAGACAAAGCCTTACTTCTTTCGTATGGAAAAGCCGCCCAAAAGACTCGATACATTTCAATCTTTGGTCGAGATTATGAACCTACTGCGATCACCGAATGGTTGTCCATGGGATCGCGAACAAAACCATAAAACGCTTACTCAATATGCAGTTGAAGAGACCTATGAGTTCGTCGATGCCGTAGAAAAAAGCAATCTTGAAAACATGGTCGAAGAATTAGGCGACATGATGTTGCAAATTGTTTTCCATGCCCAGATTGGAAAAGAAGAAGGCACCTTTACGATAGAAGATGTGATCCGAGGGATTTGTACAAAAATGGTGATCCGACATCCCCATGTCTTTGGCGATGTAGAGGTCAAAGACGCGGCCCATGTTTTAAGAAATTGGGATGAACTAAAATCAAAAGAAAACAAAAATGTAAAAGGCTTCGGCATCCCACTGCAACTACCGTCCCTGCAAAGGGCTGCCAAAATCGGCGGTAAAACACGAAAACAAAAGTTTGATTGGACAAAAACGTCTGAGGTTATAAAGAAATTGGATGAAGAAGTAGAAGAGCTAAAAGCGGCGCTAAAAAGGAAAAATAAAAAAGAACAAGAACATGAAATTGGAGACATTTTATTTACAGTTTCACAAATCGCACGACACCAGGATCTTGACGCCGAAGGCGCTCTAAGGAAAGCCAATACACGTTTTGAATCCCGTTTTTTTAAGATGAAGAACCTTGCAAAGAAAAAGGGTTTGAAGTTTGAAAGCTTGAAATCCGTTCAGTTGGAAAAACTGTGGAAAGAAATTAAAAAGCTCGAAAATTAAAACGCGATTTGATCCGTATCCAAATGGGTTGCGCCTCTGGCGTTTTAAGTATGAAGGACACACCAAAGTAAATGACTGCAGCTACCATGATATATAAAACAATGGCCAGCCCACGAATCCAAATCACATCAGGCAAATGGGGAAGAAGATAAAAATAGCTTTTTGTGAATAAACCCATTGTGAATCCCGCGATTAAAAAATTAATCAGGCTTTCAATGTAACTTCCGGGTTCGAGCGAACCAATCTTTAATTTAAACGCAATTAAAAGTAACGACATATTCAGTGTCGCGCTTAGCACCGTTGATGCCATCAAACCGCCAACGCCGTAAGATTTCATCAGAATCGGAGCCAGCACAAAATGAATTCCCAGACAAATCGCAGAAATATATGCAGGCAACTTTGTATTTTGAATTGCATAAAACGCTTGGGCACCGATTCGAACCACCGTGTACGAGATAATTCCCAAAGCGTAAATTTTTACAACTAATGCTGTGTTTTGAAGATCGTTGATATCAAAGCGACCTCGCCGAAACAAAAGCTCCACAATGGGTTCAGCCATAACGTACATCCCGATACTGCTCGGAATTGCAAGAAACAATACCAGTTTTAAATTTCGATGAAAGATTTCAACCATCTTATCACGCTCACCCAATTGCCAGTGCAGGGCAAGCGTGGGTAGTAGCGCCGTTCCCATGCTCACGGCAAACAGTGCCAAGGGAAGCTCTAAGATTCGATCGGCCCAAAAGATCCAAGAGTTTGTTCCTTCGGGCAACGCCGATGCAAAGCGAGTGTTCACGATTATAGTAAGCTGCAAAATCCCCATTCCGAACAGACCCGGAACCATCTTTTGAAAGACAATTTTGATCGCATCAGACCAAATTTCTTTTGATAATTTTGGCAAATACCCTGCACGAATCAGTGGTGGGATCAAAATTGCAAATTGAAGTAAGCCCCCCACAACCACGCCCCACGCCAGCACGTTTTGAGAGAAATTTGAAGACACACTGGGAAGAATCGTTGAAACAATCATCGCAATATTAAAAAAAACAGGAGCAAAGGCAGGCAAAACGAACTCTCTTAACGCGTTTAAAATTGCCATGGCATAGGCATATAAACAAATAAGCAATATAAAAACGAACATAATTTTGTTCATCCCAACGGTCATTTCAAATTTTCCGGGTACTGCCATATAGGATTCGCCACCAGCAATTAATCGAACTAGATTTTCAGAAAAAATGATCCCCAAGAAAGTTGCCGCAGTCAGAATAATAACCAAAAGAGTAAACACACCATTCACAAGCTTCTTTGATCCATTAGGATCATAACCTATTTTTTTGGGATTCATTAAATCAACAAACACTGGAATAAAACTGACCGAAAGAGCCCCTTCTCCGAAAATTCGACGAAACATATTGGGAATTCTGAAGGCCACAAGCCATGCATCTGTTACAGTTCTTGAAAAAAGTGCTCCAAAAAGCGCATCCCGGACCAACCCCAAAACTCTGCTGGAAAGTGTTCCCAACGCTATAAACGCAGCTGATTTCGCTATGTTAGACCCAGTGCCCGCAGGTTGTTCCAAGTGTCGATATCCTTGCATTCCCCAAATGGGTATGATACTGATTTCGCTTCTTAATTTTAATAGTTTCAGGAGGATTTAGTTTTGGCAACTCATAAATCTGCAGAAAAAAGAGCCCGACAATCGGTACGCAAGGCAAAGTTCAATCGTGCACGCAGCAGTGCTGTAAAGACTTGGGAAAAAAATTTAAAAACAGCAATCGCTGCTAAAGATGTAAAAAAAGCCCAAGAACTTTTAAAAACTTTTGCAAGCCAAATCGATCGCGCTGCTAAGAAAAATATTGTTCACTTTAAAGCGGCATCTCGAAAAATTGCTCGCCTTTCCAAACAAGTCTTTCAATTATAGGTGCCAGGCACCCGTTATCCGGTCACCGGACGGCCGGTGTCTGACGCTGTCTCAGTGGCGAATGCAATGTATTCGCGTATTGTACGGCGGTCCTCGAAACGTATATTTGTAAACTCAAATCCCAAGCGAAATCCGCTACCTTCGGCGCGGCAGAACCGAACCTCGCCGCGGCAAACAACGAAACACCCATGATTTATGAAAAAACACACAACCACCTGTTGGTTTTTATCCATTGGCCTGTCGCACATGATACCCACGCCACGTTCCCCAACATCAAAGCTGGGGTACACACGATATTCGCCGTTCAATAATATTCCAACCGGCGCCAACAACGGGCGGCGCGGAAACCTGCGCTTACTGGAGTCGTATGAAGTGTTCATGTCGACTTATCGGCTGACTTATTGTTTAAAATGACTAAACCAAGGTCATAGGCCTGTAGTCTTGGATTTCAGAATTAGATTTTCTAAAAAAATTCGCGGCGAAATAGAAATAGATTTTAAGCTCTTATCCGTTTTTAAAAGCAGGTTATATATACTTTTAATTTTTCTATTTGACCAAACTTGAGCCTGTTTTACATACGGATTCATAAAAAATGGTGGCACACCGACGTAACTGCTCAATTGGCTCGGCGGTAAGTCTTGCGCCAATCCCTCTTGGGTAAATAACAATAGCCGTATATGTCGAGTGATCATCGCAAGCATCCCTACCTCGCTCTCGCCTTGATCCAAAAGCTGTTGTAAGGTCTGGAGGGCTTTTTCTGTTTTGCCAGATCCAATCGCATCCGTTAATTCGAATACAGAATCCATCTTTGACCTTGATACAATTGCGTCGATATCTTGCGGTTCGACAGCATTTCGTTCCCCAATATACAGGGATAATTTTCGAATTTCGTTATCAAGATCAATCAATCGATTTCCCACAAGTTGCTGCAACAAAACTGCACACTGCGGGGATATTTTTTTACTGTAAGATTGAGCGATTTGTTGAATCCACATTGAAATCTCTCGCTCTTTCGGAGTTGTCATGTCCACGACAGTAATCGCTTTTAGCAAGTCTTTAAAAACTTTTTTACGTTGATCGATTTTGTGAAAAACAAAGACGATAACTGTCGTTTCGATCGGTATCGATGTCAGCTCCAAAAGCTTTTCAAGTTGGTCTGCCTTAAGAAGATGGGCATTTTTCAAAATAATCAGCCGTCGCTCCCCCATCATTGGCAATGTTTCAGCGACGTTACGAACCTCATCCATGTCAACTTCATCGCCAAAATATGCGTTGTAATTAAAATCTTCAGCCCCCTCTTGAAGTAAATTTTTACGTAAAAGATGAATCGACTGTTCGATTAAATAACCCTCGTCACCGATAAGACCATAAAACGGTTCGACCTTGTTTTGGGAAAGTATTGAATGAAATTGTGAAAAGCTCCAGTTAGCCATTAAAAATTTTCCGTCATCTGTTCAAATGCTTCGGCGACAAGATCTCGCGCCACTATTCTGATGCTTTCAATCTGAGCGTTTTGATTATAAAGCGGATTTACGGTATTTATGACCTGTCGAGTTACAATCGCAGCAGGATAACGACGCTCACCCGTAAAGGAACTGGTCCACAAAACGGACATATCCGATGTTTTTCTCAATAAAATCGTAGACCGAACAATAACTCGATACTCTCTTGCTAGCGTTGCGCCCTCTGGAAGTTCGGCAAAATTTCCGCCTGTGTCCCGGGAGACCTCAGACCCCTTGATCAGTTCGACAGAGTTCAAGGTACCCTCAATAATCACCTGAGATTCTTCCCTGTCTGTGACCTGCCCCAAACGCGATCGCTCGATCTCATCAATCATAGAACGCGTGAAGAACGCCTCTATACCAACGGTCTTGGTTTTGTTTTGGAATACAGGAACGGAAACTAAGGTGTAGCCCCCCGGAATTTTTCGCCCCGATGACCCAAAACGATATGAGCACCCCACTGCAATCAACAAAACTAATAAAAGACTTAATATATGCCGCATATTTCGCTATAAAATTACGATGGACTTAAGAGAGGAGTCTATGAAAAAGCTTTTGATGACGCCGGGACCCGTCGAGCTTCCCGACTATGTGAAAAAAGTTATGGCAGAGCCAATGGTTCACCATCGCACAGAAGCGTTTGAGGAATGTCTGGCCTACTGTCTTAAAGAAATCAAAGGAATTTTTAAAACCAAAGGCAGCGTATTTTTTCAAACCGCGACCGGCTCTGGCGGCATGGAGTCGGCCATGGTCAATACGCTTTCCCCCGGGGATACGGTCATCATCGTGAACAGCGGAAAATTTGGTGAGCGTTGGGTAGAAATGGGGAATCGCTTTCAGCTAAACGTCGTCGAACACAAGGTCAACTGGGGTGATGCGCTTGATCCGAGCCAAGTCGAAGACCTACTAAACAAAAACCAAAATACCAGAGCTGTATTCACACAAGCTTGT
>CAUJEF010000145.1 GCA_963169515.1 Bdellovibrionota bacterium | reverse complement strand
CTTTTTCGTTATTATCCGGATGTTTTCCGAGTTCTTTCAACACGGATGATTTTCTTCCACCACGGCCTTTTTTAGGCTCGGCCAAAATTTCAACCGCCCTTTTCAAGTCCATATCGAAAATGCTATCCGTTTTGGGAATGGATCGGAACTCACCATCATGAAGAATGTATGGGCCAAATCGGCCAATACTCATTTTGATTTCTTTTTTGGTTTTAGGGTGCGTTCCGAGTGTTGCCGGTAAACTAATCAACGTCATCACTTGGTTTAATGTAATATTTTCTGGCTGAATTGTCGGTGGAATTGAAACTCGTTTTGGTTTTTCTTCGTCCGATTCGCCCAGCTGCACGTATGGGCCATATCGACCGGTTAAAACATAAATCTTCTTTTTTGTTTTCGGATCCGTCGCGAATGCGTCAGCACCTTTGATTTTTTGATCGATCAACTTGTTGATAATATCTGCGTTCAATTCTGAGGGCGCATGCGTTTCTGGTATTGAAGCACAAATTTCCTCGCCCTTTTCTTTTCGGCAAACATACGCACCATAACGGCCAACCTTAAATACGAATTCATCGAGCCCAAAAAGCCTAATCGCACGGGCTTCATCAGGGTCAATTTTCTTATCTTGAGTTTCTACCAATTTCTTTAGACCATTTTTCCCAAGATACACATCTTTTAAATACTTTACTGACTCCAAGTCGCCCGATGCAATCTCATCAAGGGAATTTTCCATTGCAGACGTAAACCCAAGGTCCACATATTCAGGGAAATATTTTTCTAGCAATTGGCTTACGATCATTGCCGTAAAGGTCGGCTTTAGGGTGTTCCCTTGCTTAGTGACATAACCACGATCTTGAATTGTTCCAAGAATTGCGGCGTATGTTGATGGACGACCAATACCTTCTTTTTCCATGACCTGAATCAAACCAGCCTCGGTAAATCGACTTGGCGGCTTTGTTTCATGTTCAGTAACCTCTAGTTTTCGAACAGTAATCGAATCTCCCTTCTTCAGTGCGGGTAACTGTGAATTTTCCTCGTCAGATACGTCGTCTTGGCTTTCCTCGTACACTTTGAGGAAGCCTGGGAACTCAATCACCGTACCCGATGCTGAAAATGTTGCATTGCCATGTCCCAGCCGCACTTGCGTTTGGCGTTGCCTTGAATCCACCATCTGCGAAGCCAAAGTTCTCATCCAAATCAGTTCGTACAGCTTATAGGGGTCTCCGGACAAACCCGTCTCTTTCGGTATTTTAAAATTGTTTCCTGCAGGGCGAATGGCTTCATGCGCCTCTTGCGCACCTTTTACTTTTTTCTTTTCATAGGATCGTGGTCCAGACGGCAGATACTTATCACCATACAGTTCTTTCACTTGTGCTCGAGCCGCCTTTAGCGCTTGTGCGGATAGAACTGTCGAGTCCGTACGCATATAGGTAATCAAACCATTCTCATACAGCGTTTGAGCAGTTCTCATTGTATTTCGAGCAGTCCAACCAAACTTCCGGCTGGCGTCCTGTTGCAATGTTGAGGTTATGAACGGAGCATATGGGGAGCGCGAAATAGGTCGGTCTTCCACGCTTTCAACGACCAGCTTTTTCCCTTTAATTTCATCCAGTATTTTTTGAGCTTCTTTTTTAGAAAGTTGCAGCAGGTCGCTTTTCTTATTTTTGATCAGCTCGCCCGTTTCACTGTCGAAATCCTTACCCGTGGCGATCTTCTTGTCCTTATATATAGACAATTTGCTCAAAAACTCCTGCTTATCTTTTTCACCAAGGGCCTGAAGGCCACAATATTCAGCCTTTCTAAATTTTAACCTCAGCGCTTCCCGCTCAGATATGAGTTTTACAGCAACCGACTGCACCCTTCCCGCCGACAAGCCAAACGCAATTTTCTTCCATATAATAGGAGAAAGCGTATAACCCACCAAGCGGTCTAATATTCGGCGAGCCTCCTGGGCATGTACAAGATTGTCGTCGATTTTTCGAGGATTTTCTAAGGCGTCCTTAATTGCATCTTCAGTGATCTCGTGGAAGACCATACGTTTCACCGGAACTTTAGGCTTTAAGAGCTGAAGCAAATGCCATGATATGCTCTCACCTTCGCGGTCTTCGTCCGTCGCAAGATAAAGTTCATCGGCTTTGTCGATTAAATCCCTCAGCTGACTTACAACCTTTTTTTTATTGTTGGGTATGCAATAGAGCGGTTCAAAATCCTTTTCAGTATTCACGCCAAGCTTTGCCCAGGCTTGTTTTTTATATTTTTCAGGAATGTCCTTGGCGGATTGGGGCAAATCACGAACATGTCCCATGCAAGATTCAACCATAAAATTCTTGCCAAGAAATTTTCTGATTGTCTTTGCTTTCGTCGGAGACTCTACAATCACAAGTTTTCGAGCAGAACCTGCTGCTTTTTTCGTCATGAATCTTCCTAGACCTTTTTCAAATAAGGTCGGTAATAACTCGGGACATTTATAAAAAAAATGAACTACATCACCACAACTTAGCAAGTCCTAAATTCGCCCGCGTGCATTATAAATCCAATTTGTTTTCGCTACTTTGTTATCCACAAATTTTAAATTATGCTGTCATTATGAGACCTTTAAACCAATTTCAAAATCCAGGAATCCGTTTTGTGTTTACCGATATTGACGACACAATTACAGACGATGGTAAGTTACCAGACCGTTCATACAAAGCGCTTTGGGACCTTTATCAAAATGGAATTTCAGTCATTCCTGTTACCGGACGACCCGCCGGATGGTGCGAAATGATTGCGCGGTTTTGGCCCGTTGCCGGGGTTATTGGCGAAAACGGTGGGTTTTATTTTCGCTACAAAGATAAAAAAATGTGCCGTCATTTTGCAATTCCAGAAAATATACGCGTTGAGAATAAAAAGAAATTAGAAAAAATCGAAGCCGAAGTTTTAGCAAAAGTTCCAGGCTGCGCCGTTGCCTCGGACCAGTTTTGCAGGCTTCTGGACCTTGCAATTGATTTTTCTGAAGACGTGAAACCCTTGCCGAAAGAAAAAATCCAGGAAATAGTTAAAATATTTGAAGCCCACGGCGCCGTTGCAAAAGTAAGCTCCATTCATGTCAACGGCTGGTTCGGAACCTATGACAAACTCAGTATGTGCAAAGAGTTTGTAAAAAAAGAATTCAATTATGAATTGGATCAAATTCAAAAATCTGTCGCATTTGTGGGTGATTCCCCAAATGACGAACCCATGTTTCAATTTTTTAAAAATAGCTTTGCCGTTGAAAATATAAAAAACTTTATAGACCAAATTCAACACAAGCCCGCATTCGTAACAATGCATTCTGGCTCCCGAGGCTTTTGTGCAATTACAGACGCATTTTTAAAAAAGCCCGCCGATTGGGAGTTTTAAAACACAACCAAATCATTCAAATGCAATCTAACCACGATTCAAAATGTACTGAGCTTTGTGACGCAGCTGTTCTTCTCCGTGATAATCTTGCTGTTGAGGAATTAAATGTTGAAATATAGGAAAGGCGCTCATACTTGCTTAACAAAAAAAATTGTAAAATTAATGTGAGAGCCATATCTTCAGTGCAGTTTCGGCGAACCCTTTTTGGCGTTCAGTCAGTTTACTGTCATAACTCCAGGACTTCAATGTCCTTTGATTATTTGTTTCAAGCGCTTGAAGAGAGTTTTCAAAATTTTCTAGACGGCGCTCTTGGCATTTGCATATGCAATTAAAACTGACCCACTTGCATGTTGATATATCAGCCTTGAGACCAACTAGCTTATTGTTCTCTTTGTAAAAATCTCGGACAGTCCTCAGGTGCCACCGCTCTGAGTGCAGATTGATCATTTCAGCTGGCAGTAATTAGGCATCCGCTACATTTGTCGACCATGTCCAAAAAAAGCCGTTGCTGTTGCGCATCGAATGTTGCAATTACTTTGAATAATCTATACCTTCGTTCGCATGCAAAAAGTGCTTTTTAAAAAACAAGAACTCGCCTATGGAGGTGAACTTCTTAAAACCAGAAAAGGACGGGCCTCGGGTAGACCCATTGCCACCAGACAAACCATGCACTTGGTCCTTCGATCTACACATGCCAAGGGCAAATGGTCTTTTCTTGAACCCAAAAATAAAGAAAATATCAGGTCTATTCTAAGAAGATTTGCTGAAAAATACGGGGTCAAATTGCTTTTCGGAGCCAATGTCGGAAACCATATTCACTTAGAAATAAAGCTTACGAATCGATACACCTATAAACCTTTTATTCGCGCTGTAACGGCGGCGATTGCTATGAAGGTGACGGGTATTAGCCGCTGGAAGACAAAGGAAGAAGCAGGGATAAAAAGATTTTGGGATTTGCGGCCCTTTACCCGAGTCGTGGTAGGATGGAAATCCCGATTAACTTTAAAGGACTATATTAAAGTAAACCGCTTAGAGGGACGGGGGATCAAGCGCGATATTGCAAAGGTTCTAATTCAAAGGCAAAGGGAGTTACTACAACCCGGTTAGAACGCCCAAATATTTTTCTATCATCGTTGGAGTGCGGGCATTGGCCATAACAGGCGAATTGCTGATACCGTGGTTGCCCTGCGTACAGTAAGGATACCGCGAATTTATTACAAAACATCTCACTTTTTCTAGGCATAGTATTTGTACTTATTCGTGCCAAATGAACTAGCGCCAAAGAGGGATGGTTCGGGCCGTGGGCGCTGAACCTTTTTTTGGCAAAACATGAATATTTTTTAGGAGGCCCCCATGAAACGATCTCTAATGCTATCAGCTATTTTCATTGTAGCTGTAGGCTGTACACCTAATTCTATCAAGCCAATTCGGATTAATCCGAACGATATACTTAACGAAAAAGGAGTAAGTGCCAGCGATAAAGCTGAAAAGCTCGCGCGCGCTGGCGAAACACTCGCGACCCCAAACAACTTTATATTTGCAAATGACGTTTTAGATATGGCATTGCGTGTAGATCCGAACAATAAGCGCGCACAGTTTTATAAACACATTGTCGCTATTCCAATGGTGGCCAAAGGGTCGCTTAAACGAATTAAGCCACTCACTGATCGAAATCAAAAATCAGCCGCTGAATATGCACGAGTGGTCGAAAATATAAAAGCAGGATCAATCAAGGATTTCCTTCTTGATGGCCAGGAAGATATTAAAAGTGAAGAGGACTTCCAAGCACACCTTGACGAATACACCAAAGCGGTAAGCAATCTCAGAAACTGGCTAAAAGAAAATAAAAGCCTTGAGCTCACATTGTACGTAAATCCAAACGGTTACAAAACGGGTGGGGCATGGGCGGCTGCAATACGAAATTGCGCGTGGAGCAAAGTCGTGTATTCTGAAAGCGTTTATTGGTATGAACCATCGGACAGTTCTTATGAGGAATGTGCGCATAATTCACAAGAATATAAGATCAATACCGCAGATGTCGAAGCCATGCAGTATATCGCATCTGGTATGCAAATTTACAGTACAATTCTGAACTCTTACAGTTTGTCTGGAGCTATAGATACAGCCATTACATTTGAGGGCTTGAGTCCTAGCAGTCAAAATGTTCTAAATGCATTAATGAAACAGCCTAACTTTGCAAAAGTACGTGACCCAAAAGCAATGAGATCAATTATTGACATGGGAATTGACGCTGTAGCGGGAGCACGATGGGCGCAAAAGATGCAAGATTCGCTGTGCCCGCACGGTGAATCAAATCCAGAAAACCGCCCTGGTTACATATTTGCCGACGGATTGTGTGTTAAAACAAATGATCCAAAAATAGAGAAGGCTTTGGATAACGCCGAAGCTGCACTTGCCGGTCAATCGTTTATTACAACAGTAGGAAATTCAAATGAGCACGTTGCAACTAAAGTCAAACCTGTTGCGCTCCTAGCAGAACCGATTTCTGACTTAAAAACACTTAGGCCACAAATAGATGATTGTGGGCAGTTAACGTCTATTTCCGACGACACTGCTGGTGGTTTATTCCCAAATGGCAATGTGCAAGATCTTCTTAAAATTACCAACAAACAATGTGTTCGTTTCGACGGTTATTTTTATAAAATCGACAACCGAGAGAACATCAATTAATGAAACTGATATTTATAGGGGGGCTAATAGCCCCCCTAATTTTTTCTATCTCAACATTTTCTGCATCTAAGATCACAGGATTCATTTTGTTTAGCTGCGGAAAAACCAAATGCGTGACCATCAAGGCACCGGAAGCTGGGGTAGGAACCCTTGATGGGAACTACGGCCTTGGTTCAAATGAAATTACCATAAGTGACAAGTCCACAAATCAAAAACAAAGAATTTTATCCCAACACGCCTATGTTGATTTTTTGTCGAACCGTTTATACATCCGAGAAATTAAGCAAGGTCCAACGCCTGTAGCACTTTACGATTTTCAATCGGAAGAACTCTTATACTTTCCAAAGTAATGCAATTAGCATCTATTGAAGATGCATTTTTAAAAAGCCTCATTAGGAACAAACCCGCCCCTACTTCTTCACTTTTAAATCTGCCAGGGCTGCAAACGGATTATTAAAAGCTGGCTTTGGGGGCCGAGGGGGTTGGGCTTTCGGTTTGAATCCGCCTTTTTTGTTTTTATCAAACTGTTGCTTTTTGTCCTCTGGTTTGTGCGAACGATTTTTTGAAGGAGCTTGCGTCTGAGACTGGGACTGTGGCCGAGGTCGCGGCCGCGGAGCTGCTATGGGTGCGGCCGAAAGTTTCATTGTTAGAAAAATTTGTTTCTTTTCAAGATCAATCTTTAATACCTTGACCTCGACCTGATCACCAGGGCTAACAACCTTCCGCGGATCATCGACAAAATTATGGGTTAATTCAGAAATATGTACCAGCCCATCTTGATGAACCCCAATATCGACGAATGCCCCAAAATTTGTCACGTTGGTAACGATTCCAGGGCAAATCATTTGTTCCTTAAGATCTTTCATTTCAAAAATATCATCCCGGAATGAAAAGACCTTAAACAAGTCCCGTGGATCGCGCCCTGGGGTCTCAAGTTCTTTAAGAATGTCATTAAAAGTAAATTCACCGATAAGCTCGGCCCATTTTTCTTTCAATGGCAGTAGTTTCTTGGCCCCCTCACCAATAAGGGACGCGGGCGTCGCACGAAGCTCGTGCGCCAT
Organism: Bdellovibrionota bacterium; assembly: GCA_963169515.1. Classification (GTDB taxonomy): domain Bacteria; phylum Bdellovibrionota; class Bdellovibrionia; order Bdellovibrionales; family JAEYZS01; genus CAUJEF01. The sequence goes on along the minus strand of CAUJEF010000145.1, from coordinate 25,447 downwards.
CTCTCGCAAAGCCTTGTAGCTTTCCGGATGAATTCCTGTCTGATCCAAAAGATTGGTGCCGCCGCGCACGCGCAAAAACCCTGCCGCCTGTTCAAAGGTTGTCGTTGAGAAATTTTTTATTTTAAGCAATTCGTCCCGCTCTTTGAACAAGCCATTTTGCTTGCGATGATCGACAATGTTTTTTGCAATCGACGGACCTATGCCAGAAACATATTGCAATAAATAAGAGGACGCCGTATTCAAATCAATCCCGACCTTATTTACGCTCGATTCAACAACGGCATCCAAAGATTTTTTTAGCCTGTTTGGCGGAACGTCATGTTGATATTGTCCAACACCGATGCTCTGTGGATCGATTTTCACAAGCTCTGCCAACGGGTCTTGCAAACGCCTTGCGATCGAAATTGCTCCGCGAATTGTCAGATCCAAGTCCGGGAATTCTTCGCGCGCAACTTCCGAAGCCGAGTATACACTTGCACCTGATTCATTAACCATAGCAACGGGAATATTGATGTCGAGCTTTTTAAGAACTTTTCGAATAAACACTTCGGTCTCACGTCCTGCGGTGCCATTCCCAACAGCAACGGCGTCGACTTTGATCGCTGCAAAAAGATCTTTGAATAGTTTTTCGGCCTCGCCTTCAGCTGCATCCCCCAAAATTGTCAATACTGTGTGAGAGACATAGCTTCCATCCGCATTTACAAGAGCTACTTTTGCCCCTGTTTTCAAGCCGGGGTCGATCCCCAAAACACACTTGGAACCAAACGGACTTGCCAATAAAATCTTATTTACGTTTTCTGCAAACACTTCGATGGCGTGTCCATCGGCTGCATCTTTTAATTTTTTATGGATCTCGTTTGTGATTGATGGCATCAGGTGCAAATCCAATGCATTTTTTATCATTCCATCGAAAAATGGTTCTGCATGGGTTTTTGTTTTTTTCACGCAGAGGGATCTTAGATGATTTTCCAGCACATTCTCTTCGCCAACAATAGACAGCGTGAGCTCCCCTTCTGTCCATCCTCGTTTCATTGCCATATAACGATAAGACGCTTTTTGATCAAAAAGTCGCTTAATTAGTTCCTTGAAATCCAAATACATATCGTATTTGGAGTGAGCCTTATATTTTTTCCCTTTTTTAGAAACGATCGTACCTTTTTCCATTAAGTGAATACGAATGAATGCACGAATATCTTGATCGTTCATAAGACGTTCGATCAAAATGTCTTCTGCACCTTTGAGTACCTCTTGGTAGGTCGCAAACTGCGCAGTCGGATTCAAAAATTCTTTCGCCTTTACTTCAAGCGCCGTAGTTTCTGAATTTGTCCCCTGACCAATACCCCAAACCCAATCTGCAAACGGTTCTATACCGGCCTCTTTTGCCAGTTTTGCTTTTGTTTTCTTTTTTTTCTTGTATGGACGGTAAATCTCTTCGATTTCGGCCAAATCCATAGAGGACAGAATCTGTTTTGCTAACTCAGGGGTTAAGTTCCCTTGGGACTCGATTTCCTTAAGAATAAATGCCTGGCGTTGAATCAATTCATTGAAGGTTTCATGGGCATCAATCACATCCCGCACAGCCACTTCATCGAGATTGCGGGTCTTTTCTTTTCTATAGCGGGCAATAAATGGAACAGTTGCACCTTGCTTCTGCAGCTCAATTACAGCCTGGGCTGATTCCCACGAAACTTTAGGTAAAAGTGTTTTTAGAAAATCTTGGAATTTTGGTTGCGCCATATCTCTTTAAATGGTTTTTAAGAAACAATGCAGAATATTTGATTATCTTAACCATAATTCAGGGGTTGTGTTGACAAAATTGTGGCTTTTATATGAATTATAACAACAAGCACAATATGAGGTGTCATGTCCAGAGACGATTTAGCACAATTAGAAGGTAAAGTAGTGGAAGCAAATGCCGGCGGTATTTACAAAGTTACTTTAGAAAATGGCGTGACAATTAACACTAAACTCTGCGGGAAAATGCGCCGGTTTAACATTCGAGTTGTGATCGGCGACAAAGTGACCGTGGGTGTATCACCCTACGACCCAACACACGGTCTTATTCTGTACAGACAGAAATAGATTAACCTTTGTAATTAATAATAAGAGTTTTCATTCCCGTTTCAAAAATAACATCGATGTAATTTTCTCGGCGGTTTAGAACTAAACCCCACCCATGAACCTTGTGACTGAGGGGTGTTTTAATTTCGAAAAATCCGGAAATCGCATAATTTTCGGCTTTTTCTTCAGCATACTGTTTTTGCAACTTCTGCCATTTTTTTACTAGCTGCGCCTCCTCTTCAGAGAGGGCTTGCGCACGAGCTGCCTTTGCAAGCTCTGCTTTTGTAGGCTTTTTTACTTTTGGTGGTTTTTCTTCTTTGGCAACCGGGGGCGTCGCAGGGGCTAGCATGGCCTCGGGAGCCTTGACCGCTTTCACTTTTGGCGTCTTTTCAGCTTTTACTGGTTTTGCGCTTTTCACAGCCTTTTCCTTTTTTGGCTTTTCTTTGCTTTTTGCCATATCACCTCCGGTGAAAACTATTGTACAAAACTTGTATATGCCATAAAAAATAGGAATGTCTACGTCAATTACCTGTTTAGAAATTTCCAAGGCCAACCCTCAGATATTTGGGGAAATTCACGGCGATCCAAACGTAAAAATCGACGATATAGCGCCCGCTGAAGACGGAAAGCCAAACTCTCTCCTGTTTGTGGCAAGTCTAAAATTATTTGAGGTAGCCTTGAAAAGTGACGCAGCTGCTATCGTTTTGACCCCTGATTTATTCAAAAAAGCCGTGGAATCAAAGACCACAAAAACCTTGCTTGTTTCCAAGAACGTACAGCTGGCATTGGCCTTGACGGCTCAGACATTTTTTCCATTGTACTCGCCTCAGGAAAAATCTATCCACCCAACCGCGACAATTGGGAAAAACAATAAAATTTCCAAATCTGCCAAAGTCGACGCTCATGTTGTAACCGGCGACAATGTCACCATAGGCGATAACGCCTGGATTGGTTCAAATTCGGTTATCGAATCCAATGTGACCATTGGATCAAACACAAGAATTCTTCCGCTGGTCTTTGTGGGCTCTGGCTGTCGTATTGGCAACAATTGCGAAATCAAGCCCAACTCTACAATTGGAAGCGAAGGGTTCGGCTTTGCGACAGATGAAAAGGGCCAGCACCACCGTATCCCACAACGCGGAATTGTCGTTTTGGAAGACAAGGTCTTTATCGGAGCAAATTGCACAATCGACCGTGCGACATTTAAAGAAACTCGAATCAAGGAAGGAACCAAGATTGATAATATGGTTCATGTTGGTCACAATTGCAAGATTGGTAAACACGGCCTTTTTGTTTCGGGTATCGTTTTCGCCGGCTCAACTGAAATTGGGGACCACAATGTTTACGGTGGACACGCATCAATATCTGGACATTTGAAAATTACAGATCACGTTCATTTGGGCGGCCGCGCAGCCGTCCTGAGCGACATTACAAAACCAGGCGCCTATGGCGGCTACCCGTTGTTGCCCCTAAAAGAACACTTTAAATCAACTGCGAGCATGGGACACCTTCCACGCATACGCAGGCAGATTAAACAAATAATGAAACATCTCGGCCTAAAGGACGATGAAAACCAATGAGTTTTTACATCACAACGCCGATCTATTATGTCAACGACGTCCCACATATCGGCCATGCCTACACAACAATTGTAGCCGATGTACTGACCCGCTATCATAAGCTTTTCAAAGAGCAAACATTTTTTCTTACCGGAACAGACGAGCATGGACAAAAAGTGGAGCGTGCTGCTGCCGCACGTGGAGTTCCCCCGCAACAGCACTGTGACGAACTTTCGAAACGGTTTGAAAACATTTGGAAAGAACTTGAAATTGATTATAATTTTTTTATTCGCACAACCATGGGATTCCATAAAAAAGTCGTCCAGGACTGTCTTACAGAGTTGCACGAAAAAGGCGACATTTACATCCAGGAATACGAAGGGTGGTATGCCGTCAGCGAAGAGGTTTTTTACACAGAAAAGGATCTGGTGAACGGAAAGTCACCGCAAGGAAACGAAGTCCAGCGCGTAAAAGAAAAAAATTATTTCTTCAAAATGTCAAAATACCAAAAACAGTTGATCGAATATATTCATAAAAATCCAACATTCATACAGCCTGATTACAGGAAAAACGAAGTTCTTGGTTTCCTTGCAAAGCCACTTGAAGATCTGTGCATCAGTCGCCCCAAGGCCCGCTTAAGTTGGGGCATTGAAATCCCATTTGACAGAGATTATGTCACGTATGTTTGGTTTGATGCGCTTATCAACTATGTGAGCGGCATCGGTCTAAAACAAAAAGGCAAGGAACATCAATTCAATGAACTTTGGCCCGACGCAGTCCATTTGATTGGGAAAGATATTTTAATTACCCACTCCATTTACTGGCCAACGATGCTTATGGCTTTGGGTCTGCCACTTCCAAAAATGATTTTTGCACACGGATGGTGGCTTACAAAGGAAAACGAAAAGATGAGCAAATCCAAGGGAAAGGCCATAAGTCCCTTGGATATGAAGGACGTCGTTGGCGTAGATGGACTTCGTTACTTTTTCACCCGTGACATTCATTTGGGTAACGATGCCCAATTCTCAGAAGATCTTGTGATTTCACGCGTGAATACAGAGCTTGCAAATAATTTAGGAAATTTGTTCAGCAGAACGACCCAGCTAATTACAAAATACTTCAATGGATCAGTTCCAGCAAATACTCAAAATATCGAAGCAACAAAGCGCTTAGTTCAAACCGGAATGGGTACGGCGGACAAAGTAAAAGCAGAAATTAAAAAAATGGCGCCAAATCTTGCTATCGGACATATTGTGGATTTATTAAACGAAGCAAATAAGTATCTTGAAGAGACAGCTCCGTGGAAATCCGCAAAAACTAATTTAGCTGCCGCGGGTGAAAGCTTGTACCATAGCCTTGAGGCGGTTCGAATCTCTGCGATTCTCTTGTCGCCCGTAATGCCCCAAAAAACGGAGGCAATTCTGACCCGTATGGGCTGGGATAAAGAACTCGAAATCGACGATGCCCGCAAATGGGGCGCCCTGAAGCCTGGGACCGCGATCCAAAAAGGTGACCCATTATTTCCAAGGATAGAAACTAAAGATTAGGTCACCGGTCCCCTTCTTTTTTGATGGGCTTATCATCATAATACTTTACAGTTATGCCCATTAACACGCCCAGAACGAACTTTAGTCGCTCTTTCCAATTCATTTCTTTCCAGCGGACGGTTTTGTCTTCAGACATTACTTAAACCTCCGGGGACCGTAAGCATTTGGTAATAGATCACCCATTTTTTTTACATCTGTAATTTCTTTTTGGGTCGCTACCCAAATTTTTGCGTTTGACTTCATGAACTCACCCAAAACCTGTCGACAAGCTCCACACGGATACGACGCTTTACTTTCTTCAACTAGAATCAATATATCTGTGAATTTTCGACTGCCTTCGCTCACCGCTTTTCCAATTGCGAATCGCTCGGCACAAATGGTTGATCCAAATGCTGAATTTTCAACATTACACCCAGTGTATAGCTTGCCCTTAGTATCGACAAGACAAGCTCCGACCTTGAAACGGGAATGGGGGGCGTATGCATTTTTGATTACTAACTTTGCTTTCCTGTAAGCTTTTTGAACTCTGTCGGGTATTTTCATACAACCATGTTACGCGCAGACCATGTGCCCGGCAATAATTATCTATAACTGATCAATATATGTTGGGCTATACTGAATGCACTTCGTACTTTAAGAAGCGACATTCAATTGGACCGTTCCAAACAGGGATTTTGCGAGACGATTTTAAACCGATATACGTCGCAAGCTCTTGATGTCCTGACATTACCCAACACGTCCAACCTTTAAAGCGATTTTTTAACACATACCCGAGATCACGGTAAACATCCCTAAGATTTTCGTCATTGTCCAAACGCTCACCGTATGGCGGATTAAGAATCAACATACCATGCTCGGTCGGTGGTTCGAGTTCCTGAATTGCCAGCCGTTTAAAAAATATATGCTCACCCAGTCCCGCTTCTTCTGCATTTACCTTAGCGGCCAAGATAGCCTTGCGGTCAATGTCATAGCCATAAAATTTGAAAGGAATTTCTGACAATTCTTCTTTCATGGAATTACCAGTAACCTCTTCCCACAATGAGCGGTCGAAAGTTTTTAATTTTTCAAACCCAAATTTTTTACGCCCACTGCCCGGCGGAATATTTAACTTTTGCAACGCAGCCTCAATTAAAATCGTACCCGACCCGCACATTGGATCCACAATGGGAATCTCGCGATTCCAACCCGAGTATCGAATAAGCCCCGCCGCCAAATGTTCTTTCATTGGTGCAAAAACAGTTTCAACCCGATAACCGCGTTTAAATAAGCTGTCGCCCGAAGTATTAATGCTCACTTCGAACTCTGTATCCGTCACGCGTATAAATAAATGCAAATCTGGATTTTTTTTATCAACATCCGGACGAATTTCAAATTTCTCTCGGAACTGGTCAACGATTGCGTCTTTTGTCTTCAATGAAACAAATCGAGAATCAGTAAAAAGGTCGCTTCGAGAATGCGTTTCCACGGCAAGCGCTTGATCCGGGTTGATATATTGGGTAAAGTCGTGAGCCTTTATCTGATTATAAAGCTCGACAGGATTTTTAGCCCGAAAATTTAAAATATTCCAAAGTACGCGAGTCGCAATCCGCGAATTGAGGTTCACATGGAAACAATCTTTCCAAGTGCCATCGAACACCATGTAACCCCGACCTTTTAGGGGATTTGCTATCCCGAGGTCCTTAAGCTCATCAAAAAGAGCGTCTTCCAGACCGCGAGACGTCATCACTATAATTTTCATACGTCGGATGTGTATGCCACATCCCAAACGAATAGAAAATGGAAATTTTTGCCTATGACTTTTATTTAGATCCACTTTGCGAACCTTGTGGAATTTCAGGTAAATATCGAAAATATAACCATGAGCTGGAAAAAACAAATTTGGTGTCTTTTCATAGCTTTAACAATATTCGCAAGCAATACGTTTGCATTTCATATCGTAATCGACCCAGGCCATGGGGGCACGGATCATGGGGCTACCCGTGAGGGTGTTCGAGAATCTGACATCACCTTAGAAATCGCACACCTTCTGGCTGATGAGCTTAGCAAAGATAGCGATTATCAAGTAAGTCTAACTCGTGAGCGGGATGAAATCGTATCCCTTTCAAGCAGATCCCAAAATGCTCAAAAAACAAATGGAGATCTTTTTTTAAGTATTCATACAAATAGCTCGAGCGATCCCCACGCGAGCGGGGCCGAGTTCTATTTCCAAACGCAGATGTCCATCGACGACGAAAACCTATTTTTAGCAAATAATGAAGAGAAAATTGGACGAAATGACGTCATTGCCATCATTCACGATTTAAAACGCACCAGCGACAGTTATCGAAGTCAAATATTTGCGGATTTTATTCAAAAAAACTGGAGCCAAGAACTGAAGGTTCGCAATCGGCCAATTAAACAAGAATCTTTTCACGTCCTTGTCAATGTTCCAATGCCATCAGTACTTGTAGAGTTGGGTTTTATTTCCAACAAGAAAGAACGCAAATGGATGCAAGATCGCCAGGGCCAGAAAAGTATTGTTGCCGTTCTGGCCAAAGGAATCAAAAATTTTAAAGAAAAAATGGACAAAAATAGCTTCTTAACGGATATTGGCCGCTAACGCGGAGGCCATGTGCGTACAGATCGAAACAACGACCAGCTAAGACCGGTAAGAATCACTCCCAATTTTATTTCCCATGCAGAAGGCAGCGTCCTTGTCGAATTTGGGCAGACACGCGTAATTTGCACTGCCTCCGTTGAAGAAAATATACCCAAATGGCTTTATGGAACAAAGCAAGGCTGGGTAACCGCTGAATATGGAATGCTGCCTAGATCGACACATCAAAGAATCAAACGTGACAAGGCCGCTACTGGCGGGCGCACACAAGAAATCTCCCGATTAATCGGACGCTCGCTACGATCGATCACAAATTTAAACCAAATGGCAGATATTTCTATCATGGTGGATTGTGATGTAATCAAAGCCGATGGGGGCACTCGCACGGCATCAATTACCGGTGGTTTCGTCGCGTTGACACTGGCCTTGCAAAAATTGATTGATCAAAACATCATTTCAAAAATGCCCATCAAGGATTACGTCGCAGCCGTGAGCGTAGGAATGCGTGAAGGGCAAATCCTCTTGGATTTGGATTACCAAGAAGATTCAAGCGTAGATGTGGATATGAACTTTGTTGTTATGGGGTCAGGGCATTTTGTAGAAATTCAAGGGACAGCAGAAAAAGGGGCATTTACAAAAACGCAGATGGATCAAATGACTGACCATGCGCTCTTGGGTTGCAGATCACTATTCGCTGTACAAAAAGAAATTTTAAATTCGATCTTAAAATTTTAATCGGAGAAATTTTGGAAATCTGGATCGCAACTGGCAACCAAGGAAAACTGAAAGAATTTGAACGTCTATTGTCGTTTGCAACCGTAAAGTCCATCAATGATATTCCGGGCATTACAATGCCACCCGAAACAGGCAAAACCTTTTCCGACAATGCACGCATCAAGGCAAAAGCCCTTCGTGCAATTAAAAACGAAAGCTGGGTGATCGCAGATGATTCTGGTATTGAATGCGAAGGCCTCAATCACCTGCCAGGCGTCCATTCGGCTCGATATGCTGGGCCCAACGCCCGCGACGTAGAAAACACCGCAAAATTACTAAAAATGATCGATATGCGATCGGCAACAAATCGAAGAGCCCAATTTAAATGCGTGATTGTTGCTTATGATCCCGCGGGAAAAGAATACGTATTTGAAGGTGTTCTGAAAGGTACAATCTCAAAAGACATCCGGGGCACCAACGGCTTCGGTTACGATAACGTCTTTATCCCCGATGGTCATACAAAAACAACTGCTGAAATGGATATGGCCGAAAAAAATAAAATTTCTCATCGCGGAGCTGCAATTCAGCAGTTTATTCGGGTGATTAATCCATAGCGTGATCGTCGGCATCGTCTGTATCAGTAGAGTTGATCTGCGTGTCTGACACGCCAATTTCCTTTAAAACTTTTTTCTGAATTGAAAAAATGCTGCCTGAGCGCTGTGGGAAATTCAAATCTTTTTGTACTTGCAAAGGTTCTTCATTCAACGATTTGCTTGAAGAATAGTCTGGCTTTGCACTCAGCTTATCCACCCTTGGCAATTCAATTTGACGTTTTATTATTTCAACTTTGCGAGAATCATTTTTTCTTGTTTGCGCAAAACATGGAATTGCAATTAAAATCAGGAAAAGAAAGAACAAGCTATTTCTTTTTCTTGCTCTTGCCTTTATATTTACCTTTGGAAGAGGCTTTCTTCCCAGCAGGCTGTCGCTTTGATATTTTTTTTGCATTTGCAACTTTACCTTTAGATAATGTGCCTTTTTGAGATTTTAGCTTAGCAACTTTCTTTTTGGAGTCAACTTTTCGCTTTGAAGTGATCTTACTCTTAGCGACTCTTTTTTTGGCATTGCTGTCGGCCACCATCACCGTACTCTTAGAGTTTTTCCCTTCTCCCCGTTCATATTTTTCCCAAGGATCGCTTTTGCTTACAGACGAAAAAACCTGAGCCGGCATTTCAGCACGGTCATCAATACGCATTGGCGCAATTGGTAAAACCTCTTCGGCTTTTGGTGGCGGCTGATATCCCGTCGGTGGCACAAATATATCCTGTGCGTTCGCGCAAGATCCCAAAAATAACAAAACAGCTGTAATAATTTTCATCACTTAGCATTTCGGCATTTTTTCATTGAAGACTAAGACGGCCCATTGTCCAGATTACCTAAGTCGCCGATGATTATGCATAGGGATTTGTTTACGAACAAATGCCACTCGACTTTTATCAAGGGTGCACTCAAGAACAGACGGTTCGGATGCATCTTTTATTTCGCCCAAAACGTCTCCCCACGGGTCTACGACCATCGAGTGACCATAGGTTGAACGGTCGCCATGCTTCCCGCCCTGTGCCGCCGCGATGACAAAACATTGGTTCTCGATCGCTCTAGCCCGGACCAAGATCTCCCAATGCGCTCTTCCTGTCGGCACTAAAAATGCGCTTGGAATAAAAATAACGTCGACCTTTTTATAGTGATTGTAAAGCTCGCTGAACCGCAGGTCATAACAAATGCTCAACCCCATTTTCCAACCTTCATATTCTATAATTCCCGGTTTATCTCCGTGTACAAATAAGTCCGATTCATTAGTCGGCTTCTCATTTTCAAGCTGAATATCGAACAAATGAATTTTCTGGTATGGCGAGAAAATCTGCCCCTCTGGCGTTACGATGACTGTCGCATTGTAATCTTCATTTTTTTCACGAAGTGCAACTGACCCGATGTGGATGAACACTTCATTTCGTTGTGCGTATTCAACAAGATCTGCAAAAATTTGGTGTTTCAGGGTCAGCGTCTGTTGTTTTTCCGCCTGATTATGCCGCATGAAAAATGTATTCTCAGGGGTAGAAATTAAATCCAGCTTTTTCGGGTGGTTAATTTTTTTAACAAGCCCCCAAAATTGCTGGATGTTAGATTCAAGGTTATTCGAAGAAGTCATTTGAAAAACCGCAACATTAAGCTCGGTTTTCATGTCACCTCCGGTAATTCAAGCTAAATCTTAGTTATCAAACACTTGTAGGGCACTTATGTCTTTGCATTTCCAATCCGCTTTTTCCAGAGTGCCCTTAACTTGGTTGAAGACTTCGATGCAAGTTGATGAATTTTGTCCTCGGCCAATTTCGCGGTCTACACCACCCTTAGTATAAACAGTGGTACATTCGTTCTTATTTTTATCAACTTGAAATGACAGGGTTCTTACTACTTTACCGTTACGGCAGAGCACTTGTTGCGGATCTGTTTCTGCAAAGGAAACGCTGGCTGCAATTAACAATAAAAGCTGTAAAACCATCTCGCTCTCTCCTTGATATGGATTCACTAATTCTTATAACATCAAAATTAGCAAGGAACAAAAAAATGATGACGTGCCCCACGAAAGGATGTATGCAATGGTCAAAGGTCCTAAGGCTAGGCGGGGTTACACAATGGGTTCTTTGCACGAACAAACAAACAGTCAAACAAACAACCAAACAAGCCAACAAAAATCATGGGGGCCTGGCCAAATCGAGGTAATTGAAGTAAAAAACAGCAAGAACTATCGTGATTTTTTGAACCTGCCTGATCAGATCTATACAGACGTAAATACCCGCTATGTTAAACCCCTTAACCTCCACATGAAAATGATGATTGGAAAGCTGGGGCAAGGGCAAAAGCATCTGTTTTTAGCACGAAAAAATGGAGCTACCGTCGCTCGAATCGCAGCAAAAGTTCACAAATACGGTAATCATACCACGCTAAATTTTGGTTTTTATGAATGTCTTGAAGGCCATCAAGATGCAACGCTTGCACTTATTAATGCTGTTCATGCACTTTACCCCAACTTGAAAGTCATTGGACCGCATCACTTCCGCATGGAAGACCCTTATATTGGCGTTCTTACAGAGGGATTTGATCAGGATCCATTTTTCCTTATGTCCTACAATCCGCCATACTACAAAGACTATTTGGAAAAAGCCGGATTTACAAAAGTTATGGATCTATTTACGTATGAACTTCATAGCAAAAATCCTCTCGAACCCTCGCTGTATAAAAATGCCGAAGAATCCACCAAAGCCGGCGTAACAATCCGAACGGTGAATAGAAAAAAACTATACGATGAATCAAGAATTATTTCTGAAATATTCAACGATGCGCTTTCTAAAAATTGGGGTTTTGAAGAGTTCCTTGAGGACCAAATCAATGAAATGGTCATGATGATGAAGATGTTTCTAGACACGGACGTTGTTTCTATTGCCATGCTTAATGGCAAGCCCGTCGGCTGTTTGATTATGCTTCCAAACTATAACCCTTTGATCAAACCTTTTAGGGGTAAAGTTACGCCCGGGTTTATATTAAAATTCATGAATCGAAAAAAATACGTAAATAATCTGCGCGGATACGCGCTGGGTGTTCTTAAAGAGGCGCACGGGCTGGGGATTGGAAGCCTACTTGTGAAAGATATGTTCGAACGTGGCCCCCGCCACGGTTACCCTTCGGCAGAAGTGTCATGGGTACTTGCCAACAACGGTCCAATGAACGAGCTTTCAAAAGCAATGGGTGGAAAACACAGTAAGGTTTATCGTATTTTTGAAAAGGCACCGCTCAGTAGTCCTAAGCATTAAAAAACACTTGTTTTTTCTAAAAATTGGCGTTCTTATTATTATTTACCGTAAAGTGCTGCGTTGAGTAGAAAAAAATATTCCTCGCTACATTTTCTTATCGATAAACCATTTAAAACGGTCTATAAGAAATGCTTTTCGGATAGTGTCATGGGGGGGTACGCTTTTTATAAAAGCGACCTTTTTGGAGGCGGATTTTTGCATGGATTTGTTTAACAAGTTTAAAGGTCTAGAGATCATTCGTTTGCTGAAATCTTCTGGAATGTATCCGTTTTTTAGACGTCTTCAAGGCAGTCGCGGCACAAATGTTTTTTTCAATAACCAAGAACTTGTGATGATGGGCTCGAACAATTACCTGGGTCTCACGCACGATCCTCGAGTGATGGGGGCCGCTATCGATGCCATCCACAAATGGGGAACCGGTTGCACTGGGTCGCGCTTTCTAAATGGTAACCTCGAACTTCACGAAGAACTTGAGGACGAACTTGCCAGTTTTTTTGGTACAGAATCCGCCCTAGTTTATGCAACTGGATTTATGGCAAACCAAGGCGCTATTGGCGCGTTGGTTAAAAAAGACGACTACATTTTTTCTGATTTTGAAAACCACGCGTGCATCATCGAAGGCTGTCGCCTGACTCGGGCAAATGTTCTGGTTTATAGACACGGAGATATGGAACATTTGGAACAACTTCTCCAATCGGTTCCACTGGACGCGGGTAAGCTAATTATCACTGATGGCGTATTCAGTATGACCGGACACATAGCCCCTTTTGATCGTATCCATAAGCTTGCAAAAAAATACAACGCTCGCACCTATGTTGACGACGCTCACGGCCTGGGTGTAATCGGCGTCGGCGGTCGAGGGACTCCAAGTCATTTTAAAATTGAACCAGATGTTCTTATGGGCACATTTTCGAAATCGTTGGCAAGCCAAGGTGGTTATATTTGCGGGTCTAAGGATTTGACAGAATGGTTGCGGGTTAAATCGCGCACATTCATGTTTTCTGCAGCGCTTTCTCCGGCGAGTACAGCGTCTGCTCTTAAGGCCCTTCGTATTTTAAAAGAAGAGCCCCAACGTGTGGATAATGTTCAGGCAAACGCAGCGTATTTAAAAAAGGCCTTCGATGATATCGGGTTGAACACCCTTGGTTCAGAGACTTGTGTGGTTCCTGTATTCATTGGCAGCGACGAGATGTCATTAGTAATTTGCCAGGAACTGCTACAACGAGGAATTTTCACAACACCGGTCCCATACCCGGCCGTTCCAAAGGGCCACGCTTTGATCCGTTGCTCGGTTATGGCAACCCATACACGTGCAGATTTGGACAAAGCCATTGCCGCATTTAAAGAGCTCGCACCAATGATCGCGGAAGCGAACAATCTGGCAGATAACGATACCGCGCTCGCTGACAATTTGGATAGTGGCGATTCGCGCCTGAATCATGCCCCAGATTCGGCGGCAGATCTATTTTCGTAATCATGATTTTATTTTGTTTTTTAGTAAATTTTGCACTGGGCTTTGACCTTACCCCCACCCACCAGCATATTTTAAAAAACTTTAATGCCCGCCTGGATAAGCTCGCAACCGCTCAGGCCTGGACAAAATTCATAAACGAAAACCCAAATGTGTTTCCCCCAATTTCCCCTGATTCGAAGCCATCAACAGTTGTAACCAGCGAAGTTTTAGCAATTGACAACGACACATTTACAATTGGAATTGGGCACACTCAATCTTTTGCTAAAACCAAGTTCGAAACCTATCGTGATTTTTTAAACTCTCCGCAATTGTTTCAGTTTGCCTATGGGCTCGACGGCCCATCAAAGGTAAACGATCCAGTCGGTGGAATGTTTTTAGGAAGATTGCAAAAAAAGGTCCCTGGCATTGAAGACCAAGATTTTACGCTCCAATATAGGGGCCGACAGATTGAAAATTTTTATTTTGTCCGTGCGCCATTGTCAGAAGACAAAAAAAACTTTGCCCTGCGGGATAACCTAAAAGTCTTAGAAAAGGCCCCCGGTGGAGTCATCGCAAGAGAGATTTCAATCGTCTATCCGCTTCGATGGTGGGTCCGAGCAATGAGCGGCACAATGAAAAAGCTAATGAAAAAAGAAATGACCAAGGTTAGCCAATCTGAAAAATGCCTTACGGAGTCTGAAAATCTTCAGCCAGAAACCGCCAAGCTCTGCTGGCAAAAGGCTCAGTAAGAAAATCTAAAAGACGTTATATTTAGCGTGTTATTCGAACTTAAATGGCTGTGGAGAGATTGGTTCTACAAATGCTCCTCGGTCGTAAGCATCGCTACCAATTGGCAACAAAGCAAGATTGCGCGCACGCTTAATGGCACCAGTTACTGCACGCTGTTGGCTTGAGCTGAGCTTGCTGATTCGTGATGGAACAATCTTTCCACCTTCGATTACGAATTTCCCCAATGTGTGGGCGTCTTTGTAATCAAAGTGATAGTCTGCGGGAAAGTCCGATCTGAACTTTGACCTAAATGATTGTTTTTTCATCCGTTTTACTCCGTTAAGCTTTTAAACTAATAGTTTTGTTAAAACATAAAGAATTAAGGCCTAACCCCCTAATTGACAAGCTTTTTTATTGCCAAAATGGACCTTTCTACCATATACCCTATGGGGTTATTTAAAACCTGAAATTAAGTAAAGGGATAAAAAGTATGCCTCGTTGTGAATTAACAGGAAAAGGCCCAACCGTTGCCCACAAGGTAAGCCATTCAAATATCAAAACAAAAACGATTAAACACCCAAATATCCAGCAAAAAAAACTGTTTAGCGCGACTCTTGGAAAACTGGTAAGCCTAAAGCTAGCATCAAGCACAATCAAAACCATCGAACATAATGGCGGCCTGGATAGCTTCATCCTAAAACAGCCTATTCAAAATTTATCTTTACGCGCTCGCAAAGTTCGCACACAGCTACTAAGAAAGCTACGCGGAAAAAGCCCGACCACAAGGCCCGGGGAAGGCACTGAGCAGGGAGCACAACAATGAAATTGAAAATCAAAAAAGGTGCCACCGTTGAAGTTACAACAGGCGCCGACAAAGGCAAACGCGGGAAAGTTCTTCTGGTTCAAACAGGCTCAAAACGTCTTCGTATCAAAGTTACTGGAGTAAAAATGATGACCCACTTTGATAAAAAAGACGGCATTAAAAAGATGGAAGGCTTCATCGATTATTCAAACGTGAAACTAATCGAATCAGCAACGCCAGAGAAAAAAGCCTCAAAAAAGAAAACCAAAGCTGCCGCTAAGGCGTAGTAGTTTTTAAAACTGCGGAGCCACTTCTAATTTACTTCTTATTACGAAATTAAGACGTTTTATTCGTATATTCTAAAACACCTATGACTAAGGTACTGCTCAGATTTACCTGTCATTGAATTATTCCGATCAGGCTCTGAGGTGTTGTAATAAGCATGAAAGACGAAAAAACCAGCCAGTTCAATGGCATCACAGAGCAAAGAATAGAGCTAACACGCCGAACCTTTCTCTCGCACCCGGCAATTTATAGAGCACAGAAGGTACATTTTTATCTTATGGATATTTTGCCTCTTGTTTTAACTCTGATCTCAATACCCATACTTGTTCATTTAGGCATAGGCTGGTTAGATCTCGGTGTGTTTGCGTTTATGTGGTTTCTTACCGCTGTGGGAGTTGAGCTGGGGTTCCACAGGTTGTTTTCGCACAAAGCATTTACCGCCACACCATCTGTGAAATTCGTTTTGGCATTTTTGACCCACATCGCAGGGCAAGGTACAATTACTTCGTGGGCGGCAACTCATCGACACCATCATGCATATAGCGACAGCAAAGCCGATACCCACTCCCCTTATGATTCCAACGGCAAAGTTACATTCAAGACATTCATCCGATCACATATTCTATGGAAATTACGATATCCATATCCAAATCCAAACCTTTACCTGAAAGATCTTTTGACAGATAAAACACTTCGCAAGTTTGATCGATTTTACTTTGTAAATGTACTTCTCGGAATTCTTCTTCCAGGCGTGATTGCATATTTTATTTCTGGTCAAAATCCAACATTCTTGGCCAAAGGAATCCTTTTGGGAGGGATTGTTCGACTGACGCTTACACAGCACTTTACCTGGATGATCAACTCTGTTTGTCATATTTGGGGAGCAACTGATTTTAGTACGGACGACAACAGTAAAAATAATCTATTGCTATTCATCCCTACCCTGGGGGGATCATGGCACAACACCCACCACGCCTTTCCCAACTCGCACAGAAACGACATTTTGAAACGACATTTAGATCCATCGCACTGGTTGTTATTAGTTCTGAGTGAACTGAAATTAGTAACCTTACCAAAAGCACCTAGCAAAACATTAATCGACATGAAGTTAAGAAAACACTAGGCAGCTTTTTTCTTATGAATTTTGTCCCTAAGATCTATGAAGCCGCACGAAGGACACTTTAAATAAAGCGAGACCCCCAGATCGGCTTCTATTGTGAAATTGCCTTTGCACATGGGGCACAGATCTGCAGAAGGAATCGAAATTGTGTTTTTATGACGTAGATGGAAAATTTCAATTTGCTCACTCTCAAAACCCTTTAGATCATTTACTCTTTCTGTTTTGATAATTTCAACACTCGGCGCGCTTTGAACGATTCTTTTCATAAAGGTTTTGGAGACGCATATCGTATTGGCAGTAGCTCTTGTGCACAGTCTTGATGCCAAATTTACAGAATCACCCATCCCTGTATACGTTCCCCGCTTATAACTTGGAAAAAAGCCGACATATGAGTACCCGGTATTTATGCCAATTCTGACGTTGAAATCCCTGCGCCACTTTTCAAAGTAGTATTTTCTTTTCGAGTCATGCTCCCTTAGAATATCTAAGCATGCCTCTATTGCAACCAAGGGATGATTTTCGCGTTTTTGAGGAGCGTTTACAAATGCAAGCATTCCGTCCCCCAGATAAGTTCCAATTGTAATGTCATGCCTTAGTAATATTTCTATACAATTATTAAAAAACTCTGTGATCGTATCGAGGTAGTCATTGTGATCAATTTTCCCAGATCTGTCCGTTGAATTTTCTATGTCAATAAAGATGCATGATATTTCAGATCTTACTTTGGCATCAATTGATATTTTTCCGTTCTTGATTGCATCGATAACTTGTGGGGAAAACTGGCTTGCAAGTTTTTCGAGATATATGCCCTCATTGGTCTTGCGGGCGATAACCTGCTCCTTGGTCTTCAGTTCGTTATCCAACCTCACTTTTGCCTTAAAATCGCTAATTCGAATCGCTCGCATGATCAACGAGATTCCGAATCCTATTGTTGCCGTTGAAGCCATAAATGCCGTATGCGGGACCAGAATCGCCATATTGAGCTGACTTGATTTAAAAAAAAGCATTGCCCCCCACGGCAAGTAAAGCAAAAATGGCAAAATAAAAAGTTGATATGGTTGCCAGGGTACAAATCCAAACAGTGCTACTGCAACTAAGTTTATACCCGCATAATAAATCGACTCTTCAAATCCCGTCCGATAACATAAATAGGCAGAATAGACACCAATAAAAAAGATCATAAAAAATGACGGAACTGTATAAAGCTTGTCATGCGAAATAATATTTTTTTGACGGAACAAAATTAGAGTAATTATAGCTGCGGGGATAACCAATAAACGAACAAAAAAGAATTCCATCATGATATCTGGAACATAAAAACGATCCACAATAGTCCATATCAATACGGCCGGGATGGCAAAATATACAATCGCTTGTCTTGCCCGTCTTATGTGAACTTCACGTTCATATTCGATGTAGGTCCCTGGAAGTTCTTTTTTCATATCTAAATTACTTTATAATGCTCAAAAACAGGTTCACCCCTAAAGATTCTGAAATAACATCTACTTTCGCAGCTGCCTTTATCGAACTTGGGACAAGATTCAATAAATCGTCCTTGGATCTTAATACCAAATGCCAGTCCAACCCATACTCCATTGAGAAGCGATCTGGATTTGATTTTGAAACATTACCAATTAAAAGTCTGCCACAAGGCTTAAGCATTGCGAATAGCGATTCAATAAGCTTCGCGCTCACCCTATCGCTTAGGTAATCAAATAGGCCTGCGCAAACTATTACGTCAGAATTCTCCATTTCATTTGCAAACGGTCTCTTTTTTATTATACCGAGTATGGCATCTTCTTGGAAAAACTCTATGTTGCAATTCCTACTCACCAGGTTTTTACTCAATTTTCTTCGTGCGTGTTCTAGCGCCATAGGTTCGTTGTCTATCAACTTTATCTCAATTCGAGGCCCATGATCATTTTCAATTTTATCCAACGCGAGTTGAATCTCTCGTGCGGGTCCGCAGGCAATACTAGAAATTTTAAATTCATCCGCTTTTTTTGAGCATTTTGTGTAATCTTCAACGATCAACTGGCTAAGCACCTCTACCCGATTTTTGTTTGCAAGCGTAACAATTTGATTGCAACAAAAACGGTGAAAAAACTTGTCAAAAAGATTTCCCCCAAGGTCCTCGTATTCGTACAGCATTACCATTAGCCCATAGTCACCAGAGTAACCGAGTGGTTTTGTGAAGCTCCGATTAACGAACGGAGTGGCCATTAAAATTGGATGAAAGTTGATTCGGAAATATTTCTTATGAATAGAAATTTCGTCACCAACAAAGTTAGATGACAGCTCTTGGAATTTTGAAAAAATTCGATTTACTTCCGGACCGTAAACAGAAAAGGCAATGGAGATGGCGTGCTCACAAAGGCTTTGCTGATACGCTCCGTCTTTATACGCGTCCTTTATTCTCATTTCCTCGTGCAGAAGCTTTATCCTCACCTCTTGCAAAACGGTGTTTAAATCAGCGACAAGCTCTTTGAATCTGGGGGAAACCAGATCTGATAATTCAAAGTTTCTTGTGGTAATAATGAATTCATCTTCTTTGCCATCCATCTCTAAGATAGCTCGAACCTTTTCGACGTCAATTCCATCGTCGTTAAAAATAATCCCATATGCGATCCTGCCTATGTCGATCTGTGCCTCGTTCACAACCTTGATGGAGCCGCTATATACTTTTGTGTGATTTACAAAAACGCTCGCCTCTTTTATTAATTCGTTTTTATGCAAATTAAAATCTTTTGTATCGACTTCAATCCTTGCACCAAACTGAGAAAGGTTTACTACCTTTGCGGTGACTTCATCGCCATAGAAGTTTTTTAAAAGTGCGTGCGAACTGAATTTTTCAGGTAGTGTGATTCTAGATTCACGAAATCGAAATGCTTTACTTTTGGAAACACGCGTTTGATCATCTTTTTTACTGGCTTCTGACATATTTAAATCCCCTATTTTCTTGTATCTTTTTCGGTTTTTTAAGTGGGTTTGATTACACAAAATGACCAAGAAAAATATCAAAATTAGATGGCTAAAAATTAAAGAACGGCGATTGCGGTAACTAAGTCTAGGCTCAGCCTGCCTTCGGGGACCTTAGTCTATAAATTTTAATCAAAACCACCACCATCATAATCATGGCAAATCGCTCGCTTAGTTTGTGAAAAACAGGGGCCGGAATACTAAAGATATGCAGAGTGGCAAAGTCAGAAGACCAATTTAACAGCCGAACGAATAATGTCGGAAGCGAGATCACAAGCAAGTGAATACAAAAAAGCCAAAATAAAATATCCCATTTAAAGGCCGGCCATTTTGTAATTTTAAATAACCCAAAAACGCCAAATGAAATGAACGTAAAGCTTGCTAAAAGTGCTGCAATTTGGCGGGGCTCGATAAACTTGAAAATAAAAATTACGGCAGGAACAGTGAGCAGTTGAAAAATTAAAATTTGGATTAAATCGCGTTTTTGGTTCATCAAAAATCACATCGATTTGCCAAGATGGTACGGTTCCAGGTCGCTTCCCGCCATCCCTTTGGGCCCTGAAGTTCGTTGGAGCCGGGTAACGACTGAAGGGTCTCGTCAATGAAACTTGCCCAATCATCTTTGAAGTTGTTTTGCAAAAAAGTTTTCAACTCACAAAAAATTGCTTTATTCAAGTTGTCGTACCATCCGTCACGTTCAAATTCAGATTTCGGTGGGGCTGCTCCCCAAGCTAAAGCTACCATGAAACGAGTCGACTGGAACAAAGCACTTTTTATTTCGGATTTCTCCAAAACTTCTGCCGCACACTCGGGGCTCACCACCCTTAGTTCATGCACCATTTTTTGAGAGCCTTCAAAAAATGGGAAACATCCACCGGAGTTATTCGTTAATTTACAATCTTCAACGGATTTTTGCATCCCTGTCTTAACGATATGTTTTTTCCTTGGGTCCAGATATAGATACGGGGTCAAAGACTTCTGAATAACCTCGTACTGAGCCGTACAGGCCGTAAAGGGGGGAGTCACCAGGTAGATGAGTATTAATCCGCCGGCTAGGCCAAGCGCAACCAACATCGCTCGGGGTAGGTTATTCATCAGGTTCCTATTTGGTTACAACACGGCCGCAATTTGATCGCGGCTCGAAAGGGTTTTGTGCTTTTGATCCCTTTTGAAACCATATACTTCGATCGATATGGCACCAATAAATCGTGTATTTTAAATCCAATTGGTAAGTTTGATACAGGATTACAAGCTGTTTGAAAGCATCTTGGATAAATTTAGTTTTTTGTTTGCCCGAAGTATTCTGCGCATTTGTCAGACTATCTTGCGCAGAAAGTAACAATCGACTGATGTGTTGACCCTTGACGCTTTCACTTTTGCTCGCATTCATTGCTTTTTGGATCGACACTTTTAAAAATTCAAGCTGTCCGCCGACTAATGGCCCATTGGATTCAAACATGAATTGCCTAAGCCGTTCTGCCTGACTGAAAACCTGCGTAAGTTCTTTTACTGTAGTGGGTCTTAAATCGATCTTGGCTTTTTTAGATGCCTTAGCCTTTGCTGGACACGAAATAGCCACAAAGAATATCAACAAAAAACATCTCATCAGATAATTTTAATGAAATATATCAGCATCTGACAACCACTTTCGTCCGGCCAACGGACAACGGGTGCCTGGCACCCTAAAAAAAAAGCCGAGAGCGGGTCTCGGCTTTTTGTGATTTAATCTTTTCAGATCAAATTAGAAAGTGAATTTGCCTTCAAGCATGAATTGGCTTGCTGCTTCGGCAGTGTCTACGTAGTAGTCGCCCGGAGTGAAAACGCCGTAGCGAAGACCTGCTGAGAAACCGTTTGCGTATGTTTTTGTAGCATAGAAATCGATCTCTGAACCAACAGCGTCACTGAGTGTTGCATTTCGAGCAGCACCGTAGCCGGCTGTTTGATAATTCACAGTATCCGCTTCTTCAGATAGGCTGAACATATAGTAGTCCAAACCAATCACTGAATTTTCCCACGGAGCGATAGAAGTACCAACTTTAATGTAAGTTGAGTTACCCCAAGCAATGACATCCATTAAACCTGCATTTTCATGTTCGTTGTAATGGAATGGGTCGTACTGGGTTGTTTTAGAGGCATCAGCATCCTCGCCAGAATCCATATGATAAAGAACACCGAAGTGCCATTTCATGTAGTCTGGTAAGGTGTAACCTGCTTCAACATCAAACATTGAACCCGTCATATCTGCTGAGGTTGCACCCATTTTTGCTTCACCAGAATAGCCTGCATAAGTTGCACGATAGTCGAAGTTATTCAGACCACCGCCAAGTGTTAGTCCGTAGCGAAGTGTATTTGTCATCATACCTGCAGCAATGACATCATGCGAATTAATTTGCAAGAAGTGAACATTCGCCATTTTAAGAGCTTCTGGAAGGTTTTTAACATCAAAGCTTAAACCGTAAAAGTTCGCTTCTGGAGTGTCTGTTCCGACAGCTCCTGTGCTATCAACACCTTTTACGCCAAACCCATGAATGTTGGCAAATTCTGTGTACCAAGTACCCAAAACGCCTTCAAATGCTTTTGGCATTTCAGCCCAGTCGTTTGTTCCAACAACAGATCCATCCGCGATTTGAAATCCACCACGACCAATACGTAGAGAAAAGTTGTCTGTAGCTTTCCAAAATCCCCATGCTTCAGACGCCCACACATCGGAAGTTCCCGCAGCAACACCACCGTTTGCAGCACCACCGTTTGCAGCATCCCCCCAATTGGCGTTATGCATAAAGGTAAATTGTCCCATTAGGTCTTCGCCTTTTGAGAATGTTACGCCCATTTTAGTTCTTTGCATCCATCCTGACGATCCGTCTGCAGTCGCATCTGGCGCCATAGATGGATTATCCGCCATCAAGTAACGGCCACGAAGCTCGCCGCTAAATTTTGTCTCTGTGCCATCGGCAGCCATTGCTATTGAAGCAAGTGCTAAGCTAGCGACGACAAACATAAGCTTTTTCATTCATAACTCCTTGTTGCTTTCAGTTGGGGCTTACGCGAGCCTCCACACTGTTGTTCATCTTAAATTTGTTTTCCTTACGTTTACGCCTTGATCGTATTTTTGTCTTGGTCCAGAAAGCAATATCTTTTTAATATGATTATACTCAGTGTTAGGACTTTAGGGCAGGTTTATTGACATACGTTGTCTACTAACTTAATTTCATCAGATCTCAATTTTTAAATCTCGCTTGAGATAAAATTCGAATAATTATGTTACGGGGAGTAGCGCAGTTTGGTAGCGCATCTGGTTTGGGACCAGAGGGTCGCAGGTTCAAATCCTGTCTCCCCGACCAATTTTTAGGTAGCGATGAGTAGTTCAAAAAAAATCGAAATCGTCGCTGGGCCCAACGGCAGTGGCAAAACAACTTTCGCAGAAACCTATCTGGTTAAACAAAAGATCACTTCCGTTTATTTAAATCCGGATTTAATTGCCAGCGGTATCTCCCCTATAGGAACCGAAAAAGCATCGATACAAGCAGGGCGAGTTTTAATTTCTGAAGTTAAAGATCGCATTTCCAAAAACGAATCCTTTTGCTTTGAAAGTACATTATCGGGTCGCAACTGGCTGCATACGCTATCTGATGCAAAAAAACAGGGATACGAAATCGTCATTTATTTTCTTTATCTTAATAATTATAAACTAAACCTGCTGCGAATTAAACAAAGGGTTTCCTTAGGTGGACACGACATCCCCAAAGAAGCAGTTAAAAGAAGAATCCCTCGCTCGGTTGAAAACTTTTGGGCTCTCTATCGTACGCTGTGCAAAGACTGGTACATATTCGACAACTCGAATTCACAGCCCAAACTGATACTCAGCAAGGACGATTACGAAAAGTTGGATGGGGCTGGCCAAAATAAATTTAGTGAAAAATTTTTAAGCAAGGGCAAAACATGACCAAAGAGCAAATCGAACGCCTAAAAAAAATAAAGAAGGCACTCAAAGAGTTCCCCAAAGTCGTTGCTCAAAAAAAAGCGGCTGCAAAGAAAAAGAAAAAAATCATTCGGGCCTTCGAAAAAAATAAAAAAACTATTTTAAAACAAATAAAAAAAAGCATTCACCCAAGTTGAACCCAAAGGCCCAGGCAACTAGATCAATGCCTGGGTCCCTAAAACTAAATAAAAATTTAAAATTGAATTTAAAATTTCATAATTCGTCATATTTTAATAAAATATTACAAGGAGTGTTAATTTGTAAGATGTTGAAATATAAACATATTTTGTTTATCATTGCTATGTCCAGCATCTCTTTTTCTTCGCACTCTAAAGAGGCCCACGGCTTAAGCTTTCAGGCTGCTATTGGGGTTCCGTCAGTGGAAATAGAGAATCCCAACGGATCTGCCGCAGGTTTTGACGGATTGTCAGTACTCGGTAAAGTTTTGGTTCCGATATTTGAAAACAATTTTTCCATGTACGTCAGTGGACAATTCCAGTACGACGATTTGAAAAACTCCATAAACAGCAATCAATTTGCTGAAATGGCCCATCACTATGGGCCTGGACTAGGATTAAAATTTACATACTACTCCCTTTACTTGTCCTACAACTACTATTTGATGAGGGCATCCCATTCCTATGTTGGATCAATAGGAAACCAAATCGAATACGGCTATAATACATCGCAGATTTCTACTGGACTGGACTACAATGTAGGAAAAATGCTTGTCGGCATTGGATATACCTTCGGGAGTGGGCAAATTTCAAAAAGTGAAATCAGAGCTTCAAGGAATGCAAAAATATCAAACAAGACGGTCTGGTTAAATTTTACTTTTGTAACTGGTGCTTCAGTGGCCTCACTAACAAGAGAATTGGTGGTCAATAAATGAAATTGATAGCTACTTATTTTTTATCAATTGTTTCCGTTGGGGCACTCTCGATATCATTTTTTGGATGTGGGTCGAAAGGCGACAGCTTCTTTTATTCTACCTTGGGGCTTAATGATGGACGCATCTTGGTCTCTTACGCAACCACCGCACCTGTAAGTTACGGAGTTGCCATGTATGACATTAACGGAAATTTTTTGCAAATTGTAAAGGACACCTCTAGCATCGGGCTGATTCCTCGGGGTACATCAATATTTGATGAATTCAACATTTTAATAGCCAGTGATACGCCAGACTCATTGCGAAAAGTGAACCTATTAACTGGCTACATGGAAAGCTACACAACAAATCTAAATCTGAGCGGTAATATTTATGGCATGGCAAAAAGAGCCAACAATCAATTCCTGGTTATCGAGACAAATAATATCGAACTTTTCAGCGGCAACACTCGTATTGGCGCACCCTTCATAGGCACAGTTGTCGGAGGATGCACTATCTCTGCCGCTAGAGGCTTGGCTATTAACAGCCTGGGAGATTTAATAGTAGCTAGCTTCGGAAATGGTCGTGTACTGCGATATGATATATCTACATCTTCCCCGTCATGTTCGGACTCAAATGTCACGATAGGAGCGAATCAACCCATTCCGCTCGCAGTACATCCAAATGGGAATGTTTATATTGGAACTCAAACAAATGACACAATATACGAGCTACCTGAAGCCTTCACGGGAGCAGATGTCGCAGCAACTATTATAAGTGGAACGACATATACTAATAATCCGACAGCAATTGCCGTCTTGCCAAACGGTAATCTTTTAGTTGGATCAGATTGAAATGACAACATTGTTGAAATCACAACCGGCGGTGT
>CAUJEF010000144.1 GCA_963169515.1 Bdellovibrionota bacterium | reverse complement strand
GTTCCTGCGTTGACAAAACACTTGGAAATGAAAACGGCAGAAACGGCCGTGCAGAGTTTTCTGATGATTTTAAAAAATCGAAATAATTCGTTCGCACTATTTTTTATGTTTTGTTTGGTCCTAGGCCACTTCACTGTGATCCCATTTATTAGCCCATCCCTGGTTGCAAATGCGGGGGTTACAGAGGCGCAGTTACCATTGACCTATCTTGTTGGTGGAATTCTTACCATTTTTTCATCCCCTTTGGTGGGACGACTTGCCGACAAATATGGAAAAAAGAAAGTTTTTTATTACGGGGTTGTTGTTTCTATGATTCCAATTTATTTGATCACGCATTTGACCCCAATGCCGTTATACTACGTCATACCAGTTTCGGCGTTGCTGTTTATGGCGATGTCTGGGCGAATGATTCCTGCAATGGCCTTGATTACTTCAACTGTAACACCAAAGAATCGTGGAAGTTTTATGAGCCTAAATAGCGCAGTCCAACAGTTTTCTTCTGCTGCCGCGTCTTATCTTGCAGGTATAATAATTGTAAAAAGTGCGGATGGGCAGCTTCAGAACTATGATCTCGTAGGCTTTATCGCCATTTCATTTAGTTTCATCTCACTTTTTTTAATCAAAAAAATAAGGACCGTGGAATAAAGCGTAATTTTTAAGCAGCAGGCGAAGGGACACATCTTGTCAATTGACGGCCCAAATCTTTATTGGAGCCGTTTAACTCTTTGACTCCATACGCGTTAGAACATAAAAATTGCCCGAAATCAAAAATTCAATCGG
The DNA here is from genome assembly GCA_963169515.1 of Bdellovibrionota bacterium. Taxonomy (GTDB): domain Bacteria; phylum Bdellovibrionota; class Bdellovibrionia; order Bdellovibrionales; family JAEYZS01; genus CAUJEF01. Next base: position 5,218 of record CAUJEF010000144.1, on the reverse strand, counting down.
TCTGGAGGACTCATGAAGTTTATCGCGTCGTTGTTTGCTGTTCTGGTGTTGCCTATTTCGAGCTTTGCAAGCGAGGCCGACCTGCTTATTCCCAATCTTAATATCTCGTTCCCCGCCTTGGGTGGTTTAACGGGCACAGGAATTCTCCAGTTAGGTATTCTGATTTCCGTACTCGGACTCATTTTTGGTGTTGTTGAATTTGTTAAGGTGAAAAATCTCCCTGCCCATCAGGCGATGCTAGATGATCCACACCTGATCTACACGACTTGTAAAACATATCTTCTACAGCAGGGTAAACTTTTAATCCTTCTCGAAGTCTTTATTGGCGCATGTATAATTTATTACTTTGGCTTTTTGCGTGGTTTCGATTTCGGTCGCGTGGGCTTGATTTTACTATGGTCAATCCTTGGAATCTTGGGATCTTTCTCAGTTGCTTGGTTCGGTATTCGTATCAATACATACGCAAATTCTCGGACGGCTTTTGCCTCTCTGAAAGGAAAACCCTATCCCGTTATGGACATCCCCCTTCGCTCCGGTATGTCGATTGGGGTGGTGTTGATTTGCGTAGAGCTTTTCATGATGATTTTTATCCTTCTGGCTGTTCCAGCAGAATTCGCGGGCGCCTGCTTTATTGGGTTTGCAATCGGTGAATCTTTGGGTGCATCTGCGCTTCGTATTTGCGGTGGCATTTTCACAAAAATCGCAGATATCGGTTCAGATCTAATGAAAATCGTATTTAAAATTAAGGAAGACGATGCTCGTAACCCGGGCGTAATTGCAGACTGCGTTGGAGATAACGCGGGCGACTCTGTCGGGCCTACGGCAGACGGATTCGAAACGTACGGCGTAACTGGCGTTGCATTGATCACATTTATCGTCCTTGCTGTTGGTATGTCTATGAATCCGGACGGAACTCACGCGCCGATGGCAAATGGTCAATTGCTTCAAGGCTCATTGATTGTTTGGATTTTTGCAATGCGCGTTCTTATGATTGTAACATCCATCGCCTCGTACTGGGTAAATGGACTATGGGCGAAAGCAAAATTTGGAAATGCAGATAAATTTGATTTTGAATTGCCACTGACAACCCTCGTTTGGATCACTTCAATTCTTTCCATCATCGTTACTTATACAGTTAGCTATTTGATTATCGGTGATATGACGGATGGAATGTGGTGGAAGCTTTCAACAATCATTTCGTGTGGAACAATTGCTGCAGCCGTAATTCCAGAACTTACAAAAATCTTTACATCTTCAAAGTCGAAACACGTAGTCGAGGTCGTGAATGCTTCACGCCAAGGTGGTGCATCGTTAAACATCCTTTCAGGCCTTGTTGCAGGTAATTTTTCCGCATTCTGGAAAGGCTTTACAATGGTCATACTGATGTTTGTTGCATACAAAGTATCGCAGATGGGCCTTGATACATTTATGATCTATCCATCGGTCTTTGCATTCGGTCTCGTTGCGTTCGGTATGTTGGGACTGGGCCCTGTAACGATTGCCGTAGACAGCTACGGTCCTGTAACAGACAACGCTCAATCTATTTTTGAATTGTCGCAAATTGAACAGGTTCCGAATGTTAAAACCGATATTAAATCTAATTTCGGATTTGATCCAAGCTTTGAAAGGGGAAAACACCTTCTCGAAGAAAACGATTCCGCCGGAAACACATTTAAAGCGACGGCAAAGCCCGTACTGATCGGCACGGCAGTCATCGGCGCGACAACAATGATATTTTCAATTATTTTGATGTTGAATTTAAAATTGGATTTATTAGCACCGACCGTGTTATTCGGGCTCGTAATGGGGGGCGCGGTTATTTACTGGTTTACGGGCGCATCAATTCAAGCAGTTACAACGGGCGCTCATAGAGCCGTTGAATACATTAAAAAGAATATCAAGCTTGAAGGCGCAAGCAAAGCATCAGAAAAAGATTCAAATGAAGTTGTGAAAATTTGTACCCAGTACGCCCAGTACGGAATGATTAACATTTTTATGGTAATTTTCACGCTTACATTGAGTTTTGCGTTTTTTGAGCCTGAGTTCTTTGCTGCCTATCTTGTTTCCATTGCCGTGTTTGGTCTGTTCCAAGCCATGTTCATGGCAAACGCGGGTGGAGCATGGGATAACGCAAAAAAATTGGTTGAAGTCGATTTGCGCGAGAAAGGTACACCACTCCACGACGCATCGGTTGTTGGAGATACCGTCGGAGATCCGTTCAAAGACACGTCTTCAGTCGCCTTGAACCCAATCATCAAATTCACAACATTGTTTGGGCTATTAGCTGTTGAAATTGCCGTTGAGGCAAAACACACAAGCCCATCCTTACCCGCAATTTTGGGAACTATATTCTTAGTGGTCGCATTGTTTTTCGTATGGAGATCCTTCTTTGGTATGAGAATCAAAAACGACTAAGATCAGAAGCATTTGAAAACATGGGCACGTCACAAATGGTGTGCCCATGTCTTATCAACTGATTTTCAATAAGGCGTCCAGAAGAGAAATCCATTCTCATTTCCCACGACCGCTGATACTAATATCGCAATTACCGGAGGCTCATGGGTGGATATTTCGTTAGATACTTTCTATGAAATTGTTGGGTTCTCTGGTGATGCCTTGCTCCTCGAACGCTTGTCTGAAATGGGCTTTCGCAAAGAAAAAAAAATTCGATTTATTCAAAAACTGCCCTTTAGAGGACCGCTCGTGGTTGAACTCGATCAAACCCACATTTCACTTAGGGAGGAAGAGGCCCAATGTCTGCAACTGAAACAGCTCGCAATACCGTAGCTCTTGTTGGTCCCCCCAATTCGGGAAAGACTACTTTATTCAATTGGATTACCGGTTCAAAATTTCGAACTGTGAATTACCCAGGATCAACGATCGATTACAATTTAGGTAGGGCCCACACCCGTTATGGCGCTGATATCGATATAATTGATACTCCGGGCGTTTACAGTTTGTTTCCAAAAAGTAGCGACGAACTTGTCACTCACGAGGTGTTGTTTGAAAAGAAAAGTTCAGACATTCACCATGTGGTCATTGTCGTCGATGCGACACAGCTTGCTCGCAACTTGTACCTGGTTCGACAGCTCCAAGAAGCTGGGTATTCGTACACCATCGCACTCACCATGATAGATCTTTTACGCAAAGACAATATGGATGTGAACCTGGATAAAATCGCAAAAATATTTAACTGCCAGGTGGTTGGCATAGACGGAACCTTAGGTGGTGGAGTCCCAGAATTAATTGAAAGCCTTAAAAAGACTCAAAATAAAAATATTGTCGTTAAAAAACTTGAACATTGGAACGAAGACAAACGAGAAAACATTCTAAAAGAACTCGAACTTCTGACAAAAAATTTGATCACCAAACAAAAAAATGGGAAGCTTTCTATTTTTCAAAAGACGGCGCGCATCGACAAAATACTATTACACCCTGTCGCTGGCCTTTTTATATTTGCTGCCGTAATGATCGTGTTATTTTCTTCGATCTTTTGGATGGCGGCACCTTTTATGGATGTTATTGACGGGGTGTTTTCTTGGCTCGCAGAAATCACAAAAAAAACACTGGGCGATGGCTTGCTTAGCGATTTTCTTTCGGATGGGATTATTGCTAGCTTTGGCGCAGTACTTGTTTTTGTTCCTCAAATTTTTATTTTGTTTTTCGGAATCGGAATTTTAGAAGACTCTGGATACTTGGCTCGAGCGGCAACTTTAATTGATAAACCATTTTCAAAGCTGGGATTAAACGGGCGCAGCTTCGTTCCGATCTTGTCGGGGTTTGCTTGTGCCGTTCCGGCAATGATGGCCTCGCGAACCCTCAGCAACAAACGTGAACGCTGGATTACAAATTTCATTATTCCTTTGATGACTTGCTCTGCAAGGCTTCCTGTCTATGCCTTGCTTTTGAGTTTTGTATTCTTAGGTCAGGCGGCATGGAAACCAGGGCTTGCTCTTGCAGCGTTATATTTTGGAGCACTGCTTGTTGGTGCCATAGCAGCCGCAATTTTAAATCGTATGCTAAAAAAAGAGGCCAAGTCCTTTTTCATGTTGGAATTACCCCTGTATCGACGAGCAAATTTCAGAGTAGTTTTAAAAAATGCAATAGTAAAAACAAGATCCTATGCGACACGTGCAGGGCCTGTCATTTTTACTCTATCGGTTTTAATTTGGACTCTTTCCAGCTTTCCAAAAGCAGATGCACCAGATGCAACCCATCGGCTAGAGCAAAGCTACTTTGGTCAAATGGGACGAGCAATCGAACCTGTCTTCGAACCCATGGGCGTTGATTGGCGTGTTGGCGTGGGGCTTTTATCAGCGTTTGCGGCGCGAGAAGTTTTTGTGTCAACTCTATCAGTAATTTTTAACATAAGCGAAAGCAGTGACGAAGCCTCGATGCAAAACTCTTTGCTGGAAAAAATGCACAATGCAGAAAGATCTGACGGACAAAAAGTTTTCACTACAGCCTCAGTAACGGCGCTGCTTATTTATTTTATGATTGCATTGCAATGTATTTCTACGTCCGCCGTTGCCATACGTGAAATGCGCTCCTGGAGTTTTGCTATCATTCAGCTGGTTGTTCTGAATGTTGTGGCCTATGTACTGGCTGTTGGCACTTATAAAATCTTGTCCTAGCTATCTTTTTCTAAGCCCAATAACATAGATTTCCTTTGAAATAGAGCGTGTCGCTTGAGGCTTAAAACGCTCTAGCTTTTCGAATCTTTTCTTTATTTCGGAGGCTACTTTGCCAGCCCCACCCCCTTCAAATAATTTCATCACCAAAAAGCCACCTTTCAAAAGCACCACATCACTTAGTTCTATAACCTTCAAACACAACTCTTCAGATCGAGCCTGATCTGTAAAAGCAATACCCGTGGTCTTCGGGGCCATATCGCTCAGAATACAATTGTAAGGGGCACCCTCAAATTTATCATGTTCAAAAGTAAAAATATCCTGGGCAATGAATTTTGCATTCGGCTTGATTAGAGTAACTGGGGTTAGATCTATACCAAGCAAAAATCCATTATTTCCTATAAGCTCAAGCACGACTTGGCTCCACGAGCCCGGTGCGCAACCGAGGTCTAAAACTTTGTCTGATTTTTTTATGACACGGTATTTATTTTGAATCTCTTTTAGTTTATAAGCCGAACGGGCGAGGTAACCCTCTTCTTTTGCCTTATGAAAGTAATGATCTTTTGGATTAAATCCCATTTAGATGG
>CAUJEF010000143.1 GCA_963169515.1 Bdellovibrionota bacterium | reverse complement strand
CAGAAGATTTAAATTCAAAAACAAGCCATAGAACGCCAACCATCAGCGCCCAGTTTACAGCGGGGACATAGATCTGACCGATTTCGCGATGAGATGTATGGATGATATTTAACCGAGGCAGATATCCGAGTTGAACCGCCTGGCGAGTAAGAGAAAAAATTCCAGAAATTAAAGCCTGTGATGCGATCACCGTCGCGGCTGTCGCGAGTATTGCAAGTGGGATCACCATCTTGGGCGGGGCTAATAAAAAGAATGGATTTGCAGATGCTTCTGGTTGGGTCATTAAGAGTGCACCTTGCCCCAAGTAATTAAGTAGCAATGCTGGAAAAACCAGAGCGAACCAAACAAATCGAATTGGAGATTTTCCAAAGTGGCCCAGATCTGCATACAGAGCTTCAGCTCCAGTAACAACGAGAAACACCGAGCTTAAAACAAAAAAACCTTCGACGCCGTTTATTTTTATGAAGTCATAAGCGTACATAGGATTAAATGCCGATAAGACATCTGGGTTCTTCCAAATTCCGTGGACCCCTAGGGCGCCAATGGTGAAAAACCAAAGCGAAACGATGGGGCCAAAAAAGGCACCAATACGCCCAGTCCCAAAATGCTGAAACATAAATAGTCCGATGATGACAACAAATGTAATCGGAATGACATATGGATCAAAGACAGGTGTCGCGATTTTCAAACCTTCTACCGCAGAAAGTACGGAAATTGCCGGCGTAATAATGCCGTCGCCAAATAAAAGAGCTGCACCAAATAACCCAAGAGGCACAAACATGAGCCCTTTTTTCGTAATTTCCTTATTTTTATTGAAACCAAGAAGAGCCGTGAGAGCCAAGATTCCGCCTTCGCCCTCGTTATCGGCACTCAAAATAAAAATCATATATTTTAAGCAGACAACTGAAATCAGGGTCCAAATAATAAGGGAAAGCACGCCCAGAATATTTAAGTTATTTAGCGAAATAAAGTGATGCTGGGGATCAAAGCATTCTTTGAAAGCATAAAGAGGGCTCGTTCCAATGTCGCCAAAAACGACACCCAGGGCGCCAATGGTTAGCGCGATTATGCGATTGTGATGAGAGCTCGTCTTGTGTTGTTCTATATATGGTCACCCTATGTTGTATGCTTTAACTGTAGTACTCGATTTTAGGGTTGTAAATGGTTAGGAATCTTTGTTGGTCTTTGTAGCATCGGTATCGTCGTGTGATGCTGCGTTGATTGATTTTTCGGTTTTGTTGTCGTCTAAGCCCGTTTTAAAGCTTCGAATTCCTTCTCCCAAAGCCTTTCCAAGGCCCGGGAGACGTTTTGGGCCGAAAAATATAAGAACGATCGCAAGGATCAGTATGATTTCCATTGGGCCTAAGCTCATTAAAACCTCGTCACGAATGTATGCCCATTAGGTCTACGGGTCAAGGGTTCTAAATGAACTCAACCTCAAGGATTTCAAGAGTTTCTGGGCCCGCAGGTTTTTGAACGACAGCTTCATCACCGACGGACTTGCCAATCAGGGCTTTTGCAATGGGGGATTTCCAAGAGATTTTTCCGTTTTCAATATTGATCTCATCTTCGCCGACAATCTGATATGTTTTTTCAACGCCACTTTCGTTGACAATTGTTACGGTCGCGCCAAAAACAATTTTTTTTGATTTCACTTGGGTGGGGTCTACGACCTTAGCGTCTTCAATTTTTTTTGTCAAAATAGCCACGCGTCTGTCAATTTCACGAAGGCGTCGCTTGCCATAAATATAATCCGCATTTTCGCTTCGGTCGCCGTTACTTGCCGCCCATGCCACAGTCGCTACGACTTTGGGGCGCTCTTCGTGCATGAGCTCCTTGAGTTCTTTTTTGAGTTTTTCCAGTCCTTTCATAGTTATGTAATTCATCTCAAAACACCTCGGAATCCTGACAGAACCCTAACATGATTCAAAATTAAGGTCTGGGTATATTTAATTTAGCTAGCCGATAGGGAGATCGTATGAAAAGACTCGTGATCCTGGTCCTAATCTTGTCCTTCTACGCTTACGCATCCGCGGCTCAATTGATCAACGGTGCGGGGGCAACATTTCCGTATCCGCTTTATTCTAAATGGTTTAATGAATACAACAAGCAAAAACCGAACGTGCAAATTAACTATCAGTCCATTGGCAGCGGCGGCGGGATTCGTCAGCTTATAGATCAGACAATGGATTTCGGCGCATCAGATGCGCCTATGTCAGAGGAAGAACTCTCCATGGCTAAGTCTCCAGTGCTGCACATCCCTACAGTTCTTGGTGCCGTGGTATTGAGCTACAATCTTCCGGGCATTACAAAGTTGAATCTAACAGGCGCACTTATTTCTGACATTTTTATGGGTAAAATCACAAAATGGAACGACTCTAAATTACAAGCGACAAATAAAGAAGTAAAGCTTCCGGACATATACATTTCAGTTATGTATCGTTCAGACGGCAGCGGTACGACTGCGATATTTACAGATTATTTAGTAAAAATCAGTCCTGAATGGTCGAAAAGGGTTGGGTCCGGCAAATCTGTAAAATGGCCCACAGGGTTGGGGGGAAAGGGCAATGAAGGTGTTTCGGGCTTGATCAAGCAGGCCCCGGGCTCTATTGGCTATGTCGAATTGATATATGCAAAACAAAATCATTTTTCGTATGTAAACATTCAGAATAATGCAGGGACCTTTGTAGCCCCGTCTTTGGACACTGTTACGGCCGCGGCTCAAGGGACATTGCAAGCAATGCCGGAAGACTTTCGAATGTCGATAACAAACGGCGATGGAAAAAATGCATATCCGATATCGGCGTTTACTTATATTCTTGTGTATAAAAATATGGGAAAAGATATTGGCAAGCCCCTTGTTGAATTTTTGAATTGGTCAATGGGTCCGGGACAAGAGCTTGCAAAAAACTTAGGGTATGCGCCGCTTCCAGGCAATCTTATTAAAAAGGTAAGGGGTGCGCTTACCCAAATAAAATTTAATTGATGAAAAAAAAAGATAAAGATTTTTCAGATAAAATATTTTATTGGATTCTAAAAATCCTGGGCTACGGGACGATGGTTCTTTTGGCGGCTCTGGTTGTGGTGCTGCTCAAGGTGTCTTTTCCGATCTTTGAAAAATTCGGACTTAAATTTTTTATACTTAATGATTGGAATCCTGTGACAAGGGTCTTTGGCGCCCTTCCGTTTATTTATGGCACCGTTGTCACTTCGCTTTTGGCCATCGTGATTGCCGTTCCTGTCAGTATAGGTATCGCCCTTTTTGTAACTGAAATTGCAAATTCAAAAATAAAAAAAATACTTTCATTTTTGGTTGAAATGCTCGCAGCAATTCCGAGTGTGGTTTACGGTTTATGGGGATTGTTTGTTTTGGTTCCGTGGCTACGAAATAGTGTTGAACCATTTTTAGGAAAGTATCTTGGATTTATTCCTCTTTTTTATGGCGCTCCCTATGGTGTGGGTGTTTTAGCTGCGGGAATTATTTTGGCTATTATGATTGTTCCCACGGTGTCATCTATTTGTCGTGAGATTTTTTACTCTGTTCCGAACCTATTCCGCGAGGGAGCGCTTGCGCTTGGAGCAACCCATTGGGAAATGATGAAGCTTGCGGTTGTGAAATCTTCTGTGTCTGGGATTTTTGGTGCATCTATTTTGGGGTTGGGTCGTGCCCTTGGTGAAACTATGGCTGTTACGATGGTGATCGGAAACCGCCCTCAAATTTCTCCGTCGCTGTTCAGCCCGGCACAAACATTGGCAAGCCTGATTGCCAATGAATACAACGAGGCCAGCAATAGTTCCCATTTGGCGGCGTTAACGGCGATGGGACTTGTATTGCTAATGGTCTCGCTTGCAGTGAACACATTCGCAAAAATCATTCAAAAGCGATTTCAGATGCGAACTGGGGTTGGCAAGTGAAGTCCCTTTCATCCGCTCTTAGTTTTAACGATTACAGAAGAAAGCTGATTAATTATATGATGATCGGCTTAATTGTTTTGGGAGCGTTTGTCGCATTGGCTCCGCTATTTAGTATTTTTTATTATGTAATAGAACGAGGATATCATAACTTGAGTTGGACATTTTTTACATCTCTTCCCGCGCCGATAGGCGAGTCCGGAGGGGGGATGGGTAATGCGTTATTAGGAAGTTTAAAAATTATCGGCATGGCGACGCTGTTGGGTGTACCATGGGGAATTGCAACGGGCGTTTATCTTTCTGAATATTCTTATGGAAAATCCTCAAAAACTCTGCGATTTGTGATTGATCTTTTAATGGGCGTGCCATCGATTGTGATCGGTATTTTTATTTTTACAGTTGTGGTACGACCAATGGGTGGATTTTCAGCCTATGCAGGTGCCGTCGCACTTGCAATCATAATGTGCCCGATTATCGCACGCAGCACAGAAGAAATGTTAAAAACCGTGCCAATCCATTATCGCGAGGCAGGGCTGGCTCTCGGGATTCAGCGGTGGAAAGTCATTCTCTTCATTCTGGTTCGTGGCAAATGGGGAGCAATCATGACGGGAGTTGTCCTTGGTGTAGCTCGAATTTCAGGTGAAACTGCGCCGCTACTGTTTACATCACTAAATAACCAGTATTGGTCCGGTTCGCTCAAAGATCCAACTTCGTCGCTTCCGGTGCAGATTTATACCTACTCCATTAGCCCTTATGAGGAATGGCAAATGCAAGCCTGGACGGGGGCACTAGTTTTAATTATATTTGTGTTCTTAATAAATCTTGTGATCCGATCTTTTTTTTCGAACATGAGGGATTCTCGTGACTAACTTAGTCGAAGTGAACAATCTCAAGGCTTGGATCGGCGAACAGCAGATTCTGAAAGGAATTTCACTTTCAGTTCAGCACAACGATGTTTTGGCGATAATCGGTCCATCAGGTTGTGGTAAATCTACGTTTATTCGCTGTTTAAATCGTCTTCATGAAGAAATTATTGGCGCGCGAGTCGAGGGCGAAGTAAAAATCTTAAACGAAAATATTTACGGATCAACTGTGGATCCCGTGCGCGTCCGTCGTCAAATTGGAATGGTATTTCAAAAACCAAATCCATTCCCATCTCTCAGCATTTATGACAATGTGGCAATTGGTTTAAAATTGGCAGGAATTCGACGGAAATCCGCTCTGGATGAAGTTGTGGAAAGGTCTCTTAAGCAAGCAGCTTTATGGGACGAGGTAAAAGACAAACTAAGAATGCCAGGAACAAGCTTGTCGGGAGGTCAGCAGCAAAGGCTCTGCATAGCCCGCGCATTGGCGGTGAATCCACCAATTTTATTGATGGATGAGCCAACCAGTGCGCTGGATCCGATTTCAAAGGCCAAGATTGAAACCTTGCTGCAAGATTTGAAGAGGTATGTTACCATCATTATGGTTACACATAATATGCAGCAAGCATCACGAGTTTCTTCAAAAACGGCCTTCTTTTTATTGGGTGAACTGATAGAATTTGGGCCAACAGAGCAGATCTTCACGCAGCCGAAAGCAAAACTGACCGAAGACTACATTACGGGAAGATTTGGATAACTAACGTATGATCGCTGGAGGCGATGTGGAACAATTTGGGAAAACTGATTTCGAACAATTGAAAAATGAGCTTCTAACAATGGGGGGTTATGTGGAAAAGGCCCTTGAGGAAGCAACCCAAGCGCTAATACAACGGGACGCCAGTCGACTCGAAAACCCTGAGCGACTCGAAAAAGAGATTAACCGTTCTCATGTGCTGATCGATAAGCACTGCTTAAACCTTTTGGCTAAATTGTCGCCGTTTGCAACGGATTTGCGCCGCATTTTGGCTTCGATTAAAATCAATAGCGATTTGGAGCGAATGGGCGATCTCGCGGTGAACGTCTCTCGAAATGTAAAGTTTTACTTAACCCATAAGGAGCTTCCTGTAGATAAAGACTTCCTGCTCTTGATTTCCGAAGTGCGGTGGATGGTTAAGAATGTATTAGATGCGTTTGTTTCTGAAGATGAAAACAAGGCAGAAGAGGTATTAAAAAGGGACGATGTTGTAGATTCGCTTCGCCATAAAATTAATGATTTTGTTCGACAAATTATGAAGCAAGACTCCACGGCTGTTGATTCTGGAGTTGATTTTATATTTATTGCAAAAAATTTGGAACGTATGGGTGACCATGCAACAAATATTGCCGAAGATATCATTTTCATTTTATCTGGCGATGATATTAGGCATGGGGGGCTTGTTAATGAAAAACCCTAGAGTTCTTGTTATTGAGGATGAAAAATCTATCAGCAATTTAATTGCTATGAGCTTACAAAAGGATGGTTACATAATCGATCAAGTATTTGACGGTAATGAAGCCATACATAAAATTCAGTCCACTCACTATGATTTGCTCGTGTTGGACTGGATGTTGCCGCAAGCGAGTGGGATTGAAATTTTATCCCGGGTCAAAAATCGGAAAGAAGAAATGGGATTTGGTGTGCTAATGGTTACGGCCAAAGTTCAAAATGAGGACATCGTTTTAGGCCTAGAGTCTGGTGCCGACGACTATGTAACTAAGCCCTTTGAATTAAGTGTTCTAAAGGCACGAGCAAAAGCTGTTCTTAGGCGATATGCTAAAAAAGCCGAGGCATTGCCTTCAAAATTGTCCTTGAACGGACTCGAGTTGGATACAGATATCCATGAAGTAAAATGTCATGGTGAAAAGGTTGAATTGACTGTTTCCGAGTTCAAGCTGTTGCGAGCAATGCTTTTAAATCCTGGCAAAGTTATGACACGGAAACAGCTGGTGCCTGCAGTGCAGGGTGAAGGGGTGGTGGTTGTTGAACGTTCTATTGACACACACATGGTAAGTCTAAGAAAAAAGCTTGGAAACTGTGCGGACGTGATTGAAACTGTTAGGGGAGTTGGGTACAGAGCTCAGGCATGATCATTTCAATACTAGTATTTGTCATTTTCTCATACATTATTATTTATCTTTGGATAAAAAAGAAAATCTACGAACCCGTCCCCAGTATTTTAGAAAAAATTCGAGCGCTCAAACAATTCGAAACATTTGCAGATAGGCCAGAACAATTGATGTCAGAGTTGCCTGATTTTTGGAATGCGATAGAGCAAGAAATTATGGATGTGCAACATTTTTTCGACGACAGCCAACATTCCGAAGAAAAAATACAAAAAGCTCTGAAAAGGCTAATAAATTATCTGCCGATGCCGTCGCTTATTACAAAGCCAGATGGGAAAGTTATTCTTGCCAATCAAGCCTTTTGTAAAGAGTTTAAGAACATAGAGAGAGGTAATGTTTTGCCCCTGTTGGAAATTTTCAGGGAGCCAGATTTTGTTGAATTTTTTCGAGAGGCATTGGATGAAAAGAAGGCGTCGTCGCGCGAAATGAAGTTGAAGCCAGAAGGTTCTCAGGCAAAGCGTGATTATATTGTGATTAAAATTCCGTACGCCAAGCGTAACGAGGCTGGCTTGCGTGACGTTCTTATGATTTTTTCTGATGTTACAGAAATGCGTCGATTGGATCGAGTAAAAACAGATTTTGTTTCAAATGTGTCCCATGAATTGCGGACACCGCTGACATCAATTTCAGGTTATGTGCAAAGTATGAAAGAAGATGTGAAGAACAAGGATTATGCGCAAATCCAAGGTGATCTTGTTGTAATCGAAGAAAATGTGGCTCGCCTTAATTTTCTGGTACAGGATCTTTTGCAGTTGTCGACGCTTGAATCTGATGTTGAACTGCCAAAAAATAAAGAAAACCTAAGATTGATCACTCAAAATGCTTTGAAGCCATTCAGTGCTGAAATTCAAAATAGAAATTTTAAACTAAAAGAGAGTTACTTGGTCGAGGAACTGAACTGTGACGGAAGATTGGTTGAACAGGTCATTACCAATCTGATTCAAAATGCTCTTCGTTATACCCCACAGGGAACAGAAATACAGCTTGAGTGGAGCAAAGAAAATTCCCATGTGAATCTAATTTGCAGAGACAACGGACCGGGCATTGCAGCAGAACATATACCTCGGCTATTTGAACGTTTCTATCGTATCGATCCTCACCGTTCTCGTGACCGCGGT
>CAUJEF010000142.1 GCA_963169515.1 Bdellovibrionota bacterium | reverse complement strand
CACGTTTGGCAATAAACCTGTTTGCGCAGCTATTTTTACTTGTGGTGTCGTCGAGTTAAAAAATCCTCCTTGAGAAAAATTCATGTAATACAGCATCCCAATCCACGTAATGCCAGATAAAAAATGAATCCATCGGAAAACAAACTCAAAGCCCGACTGCGAAAATAACGCCCAATCCATAGATGATCTCCTTTGCTTGCATACTGATCTAGATCATATTCCCTAAAAACTAGGCTCACAAGAAATTATTTGTATGGGTTTTTGACGTGCCAGTCGTTGTTATCAGCAGCGCGATTCCATTTTGCATTTGGTGACATGAGAATTGATCTAAACAAGTACCTTACGGATTCGTCAACTTCCCCTTGCGCTAACTTCAATGGAACAGCAACCGTTCGGCGATCTAGGACAAATTCAAACTCCTGATTTTTTTCGTCAAACGTGACAACCATTCTGTCTAGATTCAATTCTTTTATGATTTTTTTTACTAACTCTTGCTTGTCAGCAGACATTTTTGAGTCGACATGATTCATCTTTCACCCCATGACTCAGCTATTTAATGAAATGAATATATAGCTTATAGCTGGTTGCTGCCAGAAAAATCTTAACCAGATCACCTGGCAAAAACGGCAGAACGCCCATTGCAAAAGCTTTGTCGTATCCTGTAAAATGGCCCAGCCACAGATACCCGAACGAAAAGACAACGAGCGAGCCCACCCACATACTTAGGGCTATTGTAATGATCCGTTGTGGCCTTAAAGTGTGGATCAGTGCAGAAACGATAAAACTCGAAACAACAAAACCCAAAATGTAACCTGTCGTTGGCCCCATCAAAATTGCTGTCCCTGCGGTTGACATTGCAAATACAGGAACACCCATGGCGCCAAGAAAAATGTAATTCAACACAGACCCCACAGCTTTTTTAGGTGTCAACACCGCTGAAATCAAAAAAACCGCAAATGTTTGGCCTGTGACTGGCACAACCGTGAACGGCAACGGAATTGAGATTTGAGCCATCAACGCTATAAAAATTGTCGCAGCAAAAATGGGAAGTGCACTTCTGATGGTAGCAAATGTTTCCGTCGTAGTAGTCGTCTGGCTGATCTTAAGCATTTTAAATTCTCCCTGTAGAATACTCATTTTATAACTGTTGACTAAATACAAAAACAATGAAAATTTTCAAATAGTTAATTGGTGACCAATGATTATGTTACGCCCCAATTTTTTTGCCTGGCTTGGCTTTTTTTCGATTCTTTTTTTGACCATTCCATTGCAATCCACAGCTGTAAAAATTCAAGACTCTGACCTGCTTATGGTTGGTTTTGATGGAATTGGCTATGAGACTGTCATGGAGATGTATCGTGGCGGCTATTTTCGCGATTTCCAGCCACCGATTCCCATGGTAGCCACGTTCCCCTCTATTTCAGACCCTAATTGGGCCCAAATTATGAGCGCGCCCGTTGAGCCCAGTTACACCAAAGCGCATTTTTTAATGTCATACAAAGATCGCAACGGTGTTGGAAAAGAGGTCGGTAATATTTTGAAGCACATTACATATACACCCGCCTTTGAAAAAAAATTCAATTACAAAACTGAATCTCCATTGGAACACGCAATGAATGTTGTGTGGACAAAAACAACAGCCCACTATTGGATCGATGATTTAGAGAGAACGCTTCTCGAACAAAAAAATCCTAAATCACCGTTCAGCGCCTTCGTGGTCAACACGGATTTTATCAGTCACGTGTCCGGTAAAAAAGAGACATTAAAATATTTAAAATTTACAGAAGGCAAACTCAAAGATTTGCGGAAAAAATACCATGAAAAGTTTAAGCGAACACTTGATTTTATCATTGTGAGCGACCATGGCAACGATTGGGTCGAGCCAAAAGGGATCGATCTAAAGCCGCTTGAAAAATTCGGTTGGCATTGGAATTCTCAACTGGCAAAGCCCACCGAATACGCTTTTGTCGCGCCAGAAATCATTGCATTTGGCGCTTTTTATGTCCTGCCCAAACAAGAAAAAAAATTTGCTCAAGACCTTGCAAAACTCAAAGGCATCCATGTAACACTTGCCCTTGAGAAAGAAAATGTCATCAATGTATATTCTAAATCCGGCGCCACGCAAATCTCCATTAACCCTGAAAAGCGCAAAGTTGGATATAAAGTCTTACGCGGCGAAGATTCGCTCAAACAAATTGCTCTTTTTAAAAAGACAAGCGGCCCCAATAACTCAATTGTAAAATCTATCGAATTGTCATGGGATGAATATTTTTACAGTTCACAGTCGACAGATTTTCCGAATTCTTTGGTCAATGCATGGGAAGGTTTTTACAAAAACGCAAAAAATCCGGCGCCAGTGCTAGCAGCCGCTGAACGTGGCTATGCTTTTACAAATATGACATTAGAAATTTTAACTTATTTGTCAGGTCTGCATGCCATGCATGGTTCATTTCACAAAAGCGAAGTTTATGGGGTGTTTATGTCCACGCGGCCCATCCCCGTCGAATATATTCGCCCATGGGAAGTCAGACAGTACTTAAAATAATTAAGATTTGCTTGTTTTCTGAGCAAGCCTTACTCTTCGCCGCTCCTCTGCAGCTTCCATACGACGCTTTTGTTCCGGCGTTTCGGCAATAAGTTTTGGGATAGAAACAGGCTTCCATTTTTCATCCACTGCAACGAAGGTCAGATAGGCGGATGCCGTGTGAAACATCTCTCCTGTACGTGGGTTTTCTGCATCGACACGAACGCCGATTTCCATTGAGCTTTTTCCGGCATAATTGACACTGGCTTTTAGATTTACAATCCACCCTTTGTAAACGGGTGCCACAAAGTTTAAGGCATCAATACTGGCAGTGACAGCTGTTTTTCGAGAGTGCCGGCTGGCACAGATAGCTGCGGCGATGTCGATCCACGACATAATCACGCCGCCAAAAATACTTCCAAGAGCATTTGTGTGTGAGGGGAGAACCAGCTCAGTCATTTGCACCTGAGAAGAGGAAACACTGTTCGCGTCTCCCATGGCCCCCTCCTACACTAGAAAAGTTTTGATTAAATACCGAATCCGCTTCCGCTATCGATATCGCTGCGTCCACCAACAGTTGTTAAGCCAGATGGAATTGTATTCTGACTTGCATCCGCTGGGCGTGGAGCTGCGTTTGAAGACGCTTGTGCCGATGGCGCTTGTGCTGGCGCTGTCTCCGCAAAAGAAAAATGCGGCATACACCATACGATGAGCTGAGCACGAGACTTCAAATTCATCTTTTTGTAAATGTTAGTAAGATGGAATTTTACAGTTTTTTCTGTAACAAAAAGTTGGTTAGCAACTTCCTTGTTGGACAAGCCTTTTGTCACGAGTTCTGCAACTTCCGCTTCTCTGTTTGATAAACCTTTTTGGTTAATTAGGACATCTCTGAGCATCCTTGCTCCTCCTACTTAAGTGTTAATAAAAACCCCATTCGACTCTACTCTATAAAAGTCTGTCAGCATTTAGTCTTTAGAGCAATACCTAAAAACTGAAACTTTCTAAAAACTAGACGGTTTTTTTGTCCTGCTCGGTTAGTATTTTTATACAAATAAATATTATGTAACTGTTTTTTGATTTCTGAAGTTTCAAATACTTAACTGCCACGACAAGCCCAAATGCCAGCTCGGTTTCAGATTTTTACAGTCCATGCCTATAAATGCTCACAAACTATGCTTAATGAAGCCGATAAATTATTTTTGAGTTAAGCAAAAGCGCAAACCTTAAAAAATGTCTGAGTAGCCTTCAAAAAAATACGACTTAGTGCTGTTGGTTTCAAGGCTCTCCTGGAGACGAAAGGCTGCGCTACAAGGCCAGCGTCTTTTGACTCGTAGCTGGGATAGCCTCCGGTTGTAGGCCGTCAGGCACGCTTTTTCCATGCATAAGCACAAGAAGTTTATAGATGTAGATGTATAGGTTTTGACAACTTGTAGGCTGTCAAAAATTGGCTGATTTGAGAATAGATTACAATGGAGTTTTTATGAAGGCCTTTAAATTATATGTATTCGCTGTCCTGGTTACACCTGTATTTGGATTTGCTCATACTGCAGTTAGGGGCCCAAAAGCGTGTAATTTTCAAAATTCAATGGTCGTTTGCTCGGCACGCAACCAAAGCTTGATGATTGATTCAAACCAGTTTATGACATTTGACACTCCAGAGACCCGACATATCAAATCTCAGTTTTCCTTGCTCGTACAAGACGGCGATATGTCTCGCCTTATTTTATGTTTTGATTCATCGAATACATTACTAGGAATAATTTTGGAAGATTCCGGTGATCGGAATCAAAAGTATCTTTGTTCTGTTGTTCCTGGGGTCGATCAAGAAGGTCCGCGTATTCATTTACCACCTGATGGGGTTACGGTAACCGGATTATCGGACTCAGAGATTTGTACTCAATCATATTATTACGGCGATAAATAACCTTAATGGTTAGCCAACGATAAGATCAGGAATTTTCTAATTTCTAAAAGCCAAATTCTTTGATCAAAAACCTTACCCATTATCTTAAAATGGATCCGGCGGGCTTTTGTAGCTTTGGTCACCAATGTTTCCAATGCATCGTGGGGCTAAGATTGATCACAAGACTGTGCTTCAAATTTCTCTCATGGAGACGAATAACTGCGTCATTCAAAAAATCCCTTTGCTTGACTTACGCATAATATACGCATAGTTTGGCGCCACCATGAATGGGAGGTTCTCTTGGAAAGTGCAAACAATAAGCATGAACACTTACACAATGAAATTTTAAATTTAGTTCGCGAAGAGAGGGCTCTAACCAGTAAAATTATTGAAGGGTTGCAACGGGTTGCAGATGAAAAAATCCATTTAAAGATGGGCTATCCGACTCTTTTTGCCTATTGCAACCAGGCACTGGGATATTCCGAAGCCTGTGCTTATCGGCGAATTGCCACTGTTCGAATTGCGCGTGAGCTACCTGAAATCAAAGAAAAGCTAGATGACGGGGCGCTATCACTCACAACTTTGGCCATGGCCCAGACACTTTTTAGGCGTGAGCAGTTAACCCCCGCAGAGAAAAGAAGTGTATTAAAAAAAATTGAAAACAAATCAAAATTTGAAACCGAAAAAATTCTTTTGCAACACACAGAGGCCAAGGATCTCTTTATGCCAAAAGCCCGGTTTAAAATGATGACCCATTCAACAACTCAAATTCAACTTACGGTGAATAACGACGTGATTCGCAAATTGAACAGGATCAAGGCTTTGCGCTCGCACAAAAATCCCAATTTGTCTTATGAAAATCTTATCAACGATATGTGTGATTTTATTTTAAAGAAAATTGATCCCAATATTAAAAATAGCAGAGGAGACCGAGACAAAAGCGATAGAACACGAGCTATAGACGCCGGGAAAATTTCAAAATACATCAGATATATTCCAGCCCCTCTCCGATCTGAGGTTTGGATGAGGGATGGTGGCCGTTGTACTTATAGAGATGCTGAAACGGGAAAACAATGTGATTCCAGTCATTTTCTAGAAATTGATCACATACAACCTATCTATGCGGGAGGTAAAGCGACGTTAGAAAATTTAAGATTATTGTGTCGGGGGCATAACCAAATTAGAAATTTAGATTATAGCTAATTGCAATCGTCCGAAGTGTCAGCCTTAGATCCGAGCGCCCCTTAGATCAGGCGCTCCTGCCACTTTGCAATTCGATTAAGAGCTTCCAGAGGAGTGATTTCTCCCACAGATGTGGATTTGAGCTCAGAGAGCAATGCTTCTAGCTCCCTATTTTTGCCAGAATCTGCTCTGCAAATATTAATTTCTGATTTTGCGCCGGGGACTTCTATATCGGATACTTCTGTGTCAAGTGCTTCTATGTCGGGTACGTTTATAAAACTCAACTGCTGCTGTGGCAAAAATTCGGTATTATTTAAAATCTTTTGTGCCCGCTTCAAAACAGAAACTGGCAATCCGGCTCGGCGGGCCACTTCAATACCATAGGATTTATTTGCTGGCCCGCTTGCGAGAGTGTGGATAAATTCGATCTGTGAATTTCTTTCTACTATTTTCATATGGTGATTCTGGACTTGGGGATAACATCGATCCATCTCCGTTAATTCATGATAGTGGGTCGCAAAAAGAGTAGTGCATTTCACTTTATCCACGAGATATTCTAAAATTGCTTGGGCCAAACTCATACCGTCATAAGTACTGGTGCCGCGACCGATTTCGTCCAATACAACAAGTGAGTTTGGCGTTGCTTCATTTAAAATCTCAGCAGCCTCGATCATTTCCACCATGAAAGTTGAAAAACCTTCTGTCAAAAAATCGCTTGCGCCTATCCTTGTAAAAATACGGTCAAAAACAGGTAAAATTGCCTTTTTTGCTGGAACAAAAGATCCCACTTGCGCCATTAAACTGGTCAGCGCCAACTGTCGCATCAGAGTGCTTTTGCCAGCCATATTGGGACCCGTGAGCAACATACATCCTTGTGGTTGCAGCAAAATGTCGTTTGGTACAAATCGAGGAACTATTTGTTCGATCACCGGATGGCGGCTGGATTGAATATTTAACTCTCCCGGCATAAATGAACTTTTGGCGGGACTTTCCAATGATTTTTCGATTATAGTCTTTGAAGAATTTCCTAAAGAATTCCTTGAAGAATTTCCTGAAAAATTGCTTACAGGATTTTTCGACGAATTTTCAAGTGCGGCCACTGATACATTCAAACTGAAAATCGGCCGACAATAATTATTTTCAATTGCAAGCCACGCAAAGCTGGTTAAAACATCCAACTCACTCCACGCATGGCTTTGCTTTAACAGCACTGTGGCTTGATTTAGGATCGTTTTGCGTAGGTCGTTGAATATCTCATACTCCAATTCAGAACGCTTTGTACGAGCACTTAAGATTTTACTTTCAAGCTCCTGTAGCTCTGGCGTGATAAACCGCTCTGCATTCGCCAATGTTTGCTTTCTCATGTAATGCTTTGGCGCCCTAGCGGCATGGGCTTTTGTGATCTCAATATAATATCCAAAAACATTGTTATAACGGATCTTGAGCGAAGCAATGCCCGTCTCTTCTTTTTCCTGATTTTCCATCGCAAGCAGCCGCGCTTGAGAATCGGTGGTTAATAAAATGAGTTCATCCAATTGGGGGTTTATTTTTTCACGGATCATTCCACCTTCGCGAGTGGCTACAGGTGGTTCGGCCACAACAGTTGTCAGAATTTTTTGCACTAAATTGTGAGTAGCAATAAAGTTTTGATCTGGCTGGAAATCTAAGTGCTTCCGCAAGCCTGAAATCTGGCTGATATCCAGGCCGGCTTGAAGTGATCGCGCTAAAGAAATCAAGTCTTGAGCATTGCAGTTGGGGTTTGAAATTTTTCCCAATCGTCGTTCTATATCTCCCATTTGGCCTAAGATTTTTCGCAAATCTTTTAAATCGGCAGGCATCTGCATCCAATGTTGTATTTCATCATGCCGTTTTGAAATAGCCGCTGTATCTGTTAATGGGAACAATATCCAGCTTTTAAGCTTTCGTGCCCCCGCAGATGTTTTTGTGCGATCAATTGCAGAAAAAAAGCTTCCCTTTATTTCTCCACGATAGGTTTCAAATATTTCCAGATGTCGAATGACATTTTTTGAAAGCTCTAGGCGCTTAACAAGCTTGCGTTCTTCAAAAGGCAATAGAGTTTTTAAAATCTCTTCACCTTGCATAGATACGGCATAAGCAATTAAGCGTTCGGCACTTTCAGGATATCTCGAACAAGAATCTGCATGGTTACCTTCAAATTCACTAAGATGTGGTCCCTCTAAATTTTTTTTATCTTCTAAGAAATCATGTTTTTGCTGCTTTGTGAGAACCAGTTCAACAGGGCGAACCAAATCTAACAGCTTTTCTAATTCTTTCGGATTTGAAAAAATGTAATAAAAAGCCTCTCCTGTTGTAGGCTCCAAAAAACTCACCGTTTTTAAATCGTATGCAGCAAGGTAGTTCGTGCGTTGGTGATCCAAAGTTTCTGGGTCTAAAACCATTCCGGGGCTCAAAATGCGCGTCACTGCACGCTTAACAATCCCTTTGGCCATTTTGGGGTCTTCGATCTGATCGCACATCGCCACTTTAAAATTTTGTGCCAACAGTTTATTGATGTAATTTGCCGCCGAATGATGGGGCATTCCACACATTGGCGTCTCGTCACCTGAATTTTTATTTCTAGATGTTAGCGCAATACCTAAAATAGGTGCGACTGTGATTGCGTCATCATAAAATAATTCGTAAAAGTCACCCATCCGAAAAAATACAATCTTATCTGGGTGCGCCGATTTAACGTCCCAATATTGTTGCATCAAAGGTGTAAGTTTCGTGTTCGCCCCCATAGGAAAAAACAGCTAACATAATTGATCGGCTATGTCTGTTATGGCCATGGCGCGTTACTGAAGACTTTGAATGGTTTGAGCTCGAATATCGTTAAGCGTATAGGGCTTTCCATTTTTGTCGACAGGATTTATGCCCATTACTGCAAAAATTTTGTAGTTATATTCCATATATGCGTCCCTCTGCATACGGTAGTGATATTCATCTTTTAGCATACGCCCTTCGGAAACCATCTTTTCCAGGGACACACGGTATGGGTTCTCATCCACTTGTTTTATAATAGAGCTAATATAGTTCGATTTTTTTACAGCCCCTAAGTGCTCAGGTTGAAAAATATAATCATCTATCACTGCATACTTAAGCAAAAGTTCATGCTTGAGCTGGACCAGTTCTTTTTTTTGTTCCAATGTAAGCATCCCCTCTTTTTCTACGGGAAACCCTGGCCGATTGCTGACACCTTTTTCCAAGAACTCTAACAGGTCCGAATATAAGACAGAATTTTTTGCCTTTGTAACATCGTATTCAATATTAAATGGAACCCCGTTTATATAATACGCCTCATAGTATTGTTTATAAACTTCTCGAAGCATTGCCGTAAGATCCAAGGCCTCATCAAATGAAATTTCTTTTTTTTCAACGGCTTGCTCATATACACGGAATCGATAATCGTATTTGAGTAGCGCTGCGTTTTCAAATTCCTGCCTATTTTCCACCTGCTCTATTCGACTATCTAAATATGAATCCATCGGATAATAAACAAAAGCCGAAGACAAAATCCCTGTTGTCACAAGCGTCGGGACAAGTCGCTTGCCCATTACAAATCCAGTTATGGCTTTTGACGGCTCCTTGACTGAATAATTATATATTCGGCCCCGAATGCTTTGCTTGCCCCGGATACTTTGTTTGCCCCGAATGCTTTGTTTGGATTGGGGGGCTTCATTATCCTGTTTAAAAAAAATACGAAGGCCCTTTGTATCAATGACCTCTCGTACATAGGCTCGCATCGGCCGCACAAAGCCTGGCTTAGAAGCAGTTAAGAATACATCATTACACACACTGCTGGCATCAGCATTGACTGACAGAAAAAAAACAAAAGCGAGAAGTGGATTTCTCATGTTTATAAATTTCTGAAAACCTATCGAGACCATTTTCACATTTTACCTATCGGGACCAATCAGTTATCTACTGGAAACATTCAGTTACCTACCGTGACCATTCAGACATTTTAGAAATGTAGCTAAGGACATGACCTTCTTGCCCCCTTAATGCTTCAATCACTGGAAATAAGCTCGCTTTTTTCCCAAGGGCTAGAATTATGTAGGCCTTTGCCCCTACATTGACAACAATCGCAGCAACTCCGGCAACTGAAAGAACTCGTAAGCCAGATCTTGTCGCTCGGGCCAGTATATTCCGTTGCAAGCCATACATTTCTCGCTCATTTGTCTCTATTCTATGGAGCACGTCCATTCGCTTGTCGTTCACTGTCGATTCACCTTGGCCAACATCGAAGCTAATTGTTTTTAACTCTTCGCGATCAGCCGCAATTCGGCTTTCAAGAATTTTAAGACGTTGGGCATCGGCACCTAAAGCTTGCGCATATCGCATCAGTTTCCATCCCAGAACACCTTCCAATGACCCCAGTAAAACATGAGAAGTCATATAGTATTGATCGCCCGAACGGAATGCTTCTAAGTTTTGTTCTAAAACATTTGGATCCAATCGCGTGTCCGGAGCCGCATAAACTTGAGGACCCAAAAGACACAAGAATAATAAAAATTTCATCGAAAAATCTCCTTTGTGGAAAATTGCAACGGTTACAGTTGAAGAGCAATTGGCGTGCCCTTACTGTAACCGTAACAAATCTACTTTAAAGGAAATATGGTAGAATAATTTTAAGATATCGGGGTAAGTTGCCACAACTTTATTTCAATACATCGAAAAGTTTTTTATAAAACCCATAGAACGAACCATTACTCATAATGAGCACCACATCGCCGGGTTTTGCATATCCTTTTAAAAAACTAACAATCTCTTCTGTTTTTGGTAAAAAATAGGCTTCTCGTTGCAGCTTGCCTAAATCTTCGATGATTTTTCTCGGTGACAACTGTTCCTCGCCGCTCAGCTGAGCGGCATGAAAAATCTCTGGTAAAATGACAACATCTGCTTTTCTGAGTGCGCGGACATAGTCTTTTTGAAAATAATTTCGTCTGGAAGTTGCCGAGCGTGGCTCAAACAAAGCTATGACTTTTGATTTTTTATAGCGTTCTTTAACCGCATCCACAGTTGCCTCTACTGCGGTCGGGTGATGAGCAAAGTCCTCTATAATCGTGATATTATTAGGTTGCCCGATAATCTCCTGTCGGCGCTTAACCCCTTTAAATGTTTCAAGTGCTCGCAAAAATTTTTCTTTGTTCCAGCCTAATTG
>CAUJEF010000141.1 GCA_963169515.1 Bdellovibrionota bacterium | reverse complement strand
GCTCAGTTGGCAAGAAATTTGAATTAAGAATTTATATGAAAGCTTTCATAAAACCGCATGATGGCTTGAGGCGCAGTTCTCGAGGCTATGGGCGAGAATTAAGATAATTCTTTACTGTTTTACCGTAATATAGTATTGTGGAATAGCTTCTTGAGGGTTCATCATGATAAAAGACTTTGGTAATAAGTTGGCCTACGACCTTTTCCACAAGGGCTCTTGTAAGGGCCTACCAAGGCAATACTGGAAAAGAGCCATTCATTTGCTAGATGTTATGGAAGCTGTTGAAAGTCTTGAAGATTTAAAAATGAAGGGATTCCCACCCAGCATCCGCCTTCACCCATTAACTGGTAATCGCAAGGGTGATTGGGCGATAGATGTACACAAACTTTCTGGTTGGAGAATCACCTTTCAGTTTATCGATCATGAGTTTGTGAATGTTAAAATAGAAGACTATCACTAGGAGACTATATGGCTAAATTAACAAAAAAAAGGCCGACAAGGCAACCTACTCATCCAGGAGAAATTCTTAAAGAACTTTGGCTGGACGAACTGGGATACACACAATCCCATTTTGCAGATCTACTTGCAAATGCCTCTGGTGGACAGTCAAAGAAATCCACTATTCAGACCAAACTCAATGAGGTGATCAGTGGAAAAAGAGCCATGAGTGCTGAGTTCGCTGTACTCATCAGTAAAGTTTTAAAAACGAACCCCAGAATGTGGATGAACTTGCAAGTTCAACTTGATATCTGGCAAGCAGAGAAAGAAGTGGCTTAAACACTTCACTTAATTGAATTCAGATGAATTACCGGCTCAGGTGGCAAGAAATTTGAATTAAGAATTTATATGAAAACTTTCATAAAGACTGGTATTATTCCGAGTATGGTGATGCTCATATCGATTTTATTGTCTTTTCCTGTTCAGGCTTTGGACACATGTCATGCGCTCTTTGGTAACGATCATCCCTCTTTGGAGATTGCAAAAAATATGATTGAAGCTTCTCAAACAAAGAGAGGGATGGAAAGAAATAAACTGTTCGTAGAGGAGCCCCATTATATTCGAATTAGGGTAGGGATGCCGCCGACGCTTAAACTCATTTCTTCAGAGGGAAAAGTATTTCGCCACTATACTAGCAAAGAAGGATTGCAAGAAATATTGAAGACCAAAGGGTTGCGGGCGGGTTGGACTCCTTTTTATTATTCGGGATATATTACGGATTACAATGAGGACTTGACCGGAATCTTTATAACAACCCCAGAGGTTGGGCCGGACACGATTGGCGTAAGACCAGAGAACTCAGTTTTTGTTGATTTTAGGTTTCTCGAAAACACAGGGATTCTTTATTTGCGAGATGGAATTCTTCTGGTCCCAGGTCCACCTAGTATAGAATTATGGAAACTTCACCTATATCAGAGCGAGCGGCGAGAATATTATCAAGACTATGCTGAAGAATTTGCTAAATGGGATATGCAAGGTATTCCAGAGCCGCTCACAGTCCCTATAGAAGTGATAGATTATAGCAGATGAGAGTATTATAAAAAATAGCTGAAACCAAAAAGTACTTTGATAGTAGAAATCGTATTTGCTTCATTCTGTGCGAAATTATAACTAAGCCCCACATGTGTTTGGGTCTTGCCGCTAGACTCGAAATGATATAATCCACCAAAGCCAATACCAGTTAAGGGAACTACATTTTGTGACCCATTAAAAAAATATTGTACTATATTTCCTATAATAAAAATTCCCTTTTCATAATAAGGACGAACATCAGCCATTTCGATACCATTCAATGTGATTTTTTGTCGTTCTGAGTAATGTCTGTTAAGGGCGTAAGAAGCTCCGAGCGATATTTCAGAGTTTAAGTTTTTAAACCCGCTGATATTTAAAGACTGTTTAACAGAGGTTGTCATAGCCCATTTTGCACTGAAAGCTATTTTGTATCCGACTCCAAAATCGATTCCCTGAAGGGATGCATACTGTGTTGTGTAAGACCCAATACCCGACAAAAAATAAAGTGATTGTTTCTGTGGCTCACTATTTACCTTGGGAATGTAGGTTACGATAGAATCTGCGTGAACAGGGATGGGCATTAAAACCAACCACAGCACGATGTAAACTGATTGTTTAAGCAACTTTTTTGGCGTCATTGCTGAAGCTTTCATGATGCATATTTTTTAGTTCTTCAATTGAAGATTTGTGTAAAAGAAAGAAAACACGTGAGGAGCGATTAGGTGTTATTCTTTCCAAATAAGAATTCAATAATTTAAATTTTTTTTCAGCTATGCATGTTTTTAATTTATCTAAGACTTCCTCTGGTCCGATCCAGGCACTTGCAAGCTCTGCGGCACTGAAATTTTTTAAAATAGCTTCAATTTTTTCATTAGAAAGAGTAGAAAGCCATCCTAAAGAGGGTATGCTCTCCATAATTTCAAAGCTCAGCCCACCTTCTAAAAGTTTTCTTTCCTCATCGATCGATTGAATATTAAGTTTTATTGATACTTTTAATTTACGAGGTTGTGATGCTTTTTTGTTTTTAAAATCTGCTAAGTGCACAGAACTTGAGATGCTTTTTGATTTTAATAATCCAATTTTTTCTATTGCGCTTATTAGCATATTATCGGTTCTGCATTGTGGTAATTGATAAAAAAGATCTTTATTTTTTTTAACTTCTTTTACCAATTCGTCATTATTCAAATGCCAAAGTGGAAGTGGTGAGAGGTAATATGGGTCTTGATGATAACTGCCAGGCTCTGGCGCAACCTCTGCAAGATATTTTAAATATTCCTTTAGCCATGTGCTTTGTTCTAGAATGTACTTGCGTTTTTCAATCCCAATAAATTTCCAAACATAGGCGGCATAAGAATCTTTTTCGGACCAATAACAGTCTGCGATCAAATTAAGAAGTCCTTCGTTTGGAAGATTTGCAATAAGATCTTTATCGAAATCCATTTCATCAGAGGTAATTGTAGCTCTCTTATTGTTTTCATCCTTATCGAGATAAGGTGTGTCGGGACTTGATTCTAAAGACTCGGAAATTTTATCGATCCCTTTGATTAAGGTACGATTGAACTCTGTTTTGGATGTTCGATAAAAAAGCACAAAGACGAGGGAAAAAATGACTATTATAAGGGTTAAAAAAGCAGTAATAAAACTCTCCGGCTTTGTTAAAACGTCAAAAATTACAAGACGACTCCAGTTGAGAGCATTGTCAAATTTACTTATTTCAATGGTTGGTTTCACCCCATACGCATCAAAAACATACTGCTCTATATAATTAGTAAAATCCTTTGGTATATCGTCTTGTCTGGTGAATACCTTAATGTTGACTTCTTTTAGGATAATCGCGCCTTCTGGATTTTTTAAAGTAAGATCTTCCAGGTTAAATGGAGTTCCGGGAAGACTAATTTCTGTAGTAACCGGAGTTAATTTTACGTAAATGGAGGCTTTTGGGTCAATGTTATGAATTATATTAGAAGTTTCTTGTTTAATACTTCTTCTAATTGCAGAAAGCTGATCAAATTCCGGCAGAGCAAGTGAGGGAATTGAAAAAATAAAAATCATAATAATAGAGATAGACCTCATTTTACTCCTTCAAGTTTTGATAATAGGATGCGTGCCGTTTCGTTCCCCGGATTATCCTCAAGCGCTGATTTCAGAAGAACTTTTGCTGCGTCAAGTTTTCCAAGCATGACAAGGCAACTTCCTTCTATGACTTTTAAATAAGATATTAATGGATATGTTTGCCGCAAAGACTTTGATTTTTCCATTGCTTTTTGAGGCTGTTTATTGGCTAAAAGGGTTTGAATTTCAATGATTTTTGGTAAAATATCGTTTAGCACAGGTTCAGCATTAATTGATTGAGTTTTAATATCCATTTCTTGCACAGCTGACATAGTCACAGTAACTTCAGAGGATAAATCTTGTGTAGGCAAAACCAGAACACTAACTTTTCCTGGCGCCTCTAACAAAATGGGCTGCCCGTCGTTCATTTCAATTTTTTGACCTGCAGACTTTGCTTCTTGTTTTCCGTCATAAGTTCGAACATTCACATCGCTTTTTACAACTAGAACAGGAAATTTTGGCGCGGTAGTTGATGTTATGCCTTGAAAAGTCGAGCAACCAACTAAAGTTAATAACAGGCAGAATCTGAAAATGTTAATAAACTGTTCCATATACTTAAAATCAAAATCGGAAGCTGTAGGTTAAAAATTAATTAAATTTTCCAATTCTTATGGATTAGGGCATAAATAACTTTTTTTTTATCTTATGAAGATCCCTTAAGTTAAAGGTCTACCGAGTCGAACTAATGAATTAGGAGAGTATCATGAAAAGTTTGATTTTTGGCATTTTTGGAATGTTGGCCATGGTTTTATTGGCTGTTGAAGGAAGCTTTAACCAATATTTGCAAAAACATGCAATTTATTTGGTTGTTGGTGGAACACTGATGATCATGTTTTTAATTACACCAGACTTTGGGATAAAAATTATTTTCCGAGAAATCCTGGGTCTTTTTAGCAAAGATGAACGATTTGAAGACTACCGTGGTGAAATCGAAGCTCTATCCAAAAAAAGGGCCTTGGGCGCATCATCTCGAAATCCATTAATAAATTATGCTGCTGAATTATGGAGTCAGGGTATAGATTCAAATCTATTCATAGTATTGCTATCTCAAAAGAAAGCTCATCTAGAAAATGATACTTTGGAAGCGCTTCAATCGTTAAAAAATTTAGCAAAGTATCCTCCAGGCCTTGGTATCACAGGAACTGTAATGGGCATGATCGGTTTATTTTCAACACTTGACAGCAACAAAGACACTTTAGGAAAAAACATAGCGCTTGCAATGACCGCTACTTTCTTTGGTCTATTTTTAACAAACGTCATTATTGCGCCACTTGCAGATCGTATTCAGATTAAATCTGTAAATAGAAAACGAATTCTACAGAATTTGTATAAAGTTATTTTATTAATCAACCAGAATGAACCACAAGCCTTGATAGAAGGTGAAATGTCGGAGGCCCAGATTGTCGCTTGAGGATCAAGATATTAAAACTCGCTTGCCACGAATCGAACGAAGCGATGATTTTCATGTTGATGATGAAACTACACATTTATGGGCTATTTCTTATGCTGATTTTTTGATGGTTTTATTGAGCTTTTTTATTCTTTTCTTTTCTGTCGATAGCGAGGTTAAACAAGATGTAATTCAGCGAATTCTAAAAGACACCCAATTAAAAACGACAAGTTCGGGTATGGGAGGGGGCTCCGCGAGAGGTCCCAGCGGCATTGCGGGAATGCCAACAAAAAGCCTTGTTGAAGCGCTAAAAGGTTTGGATATAAAAATTGAAGAAAGCAAAAAGAAAATCATTCTGGAGTTTCCAGACAACATATATAGCTTGGGACAATTTCAAGTTACGTCTGATATAAAAAATCAAATGGGTATTCTGTTTAAAAGTCTTACTCCATATTATTCACAAATCCAAATTACTTTCGTTGGACATACCGATCAAATGCCCTTTTTTAGAAATGATAGTATGCTTAAGGATAACTTCGATCTTAGTGTAATGAGGGCCACAAAGGCTTTACAGTATTCTTTAAGTTTAGGTACGCCGATTGACAGAGTAAGTGCGAAAGGTTCTGCAGATGCAAGTCGTAATTCTCGGACTTTATCTCTTATCATTGAGCCAAAATGAAACACTTCATAAGGTTGAATTATTGTATGCTTAGCCGAGGGGTTCATACGCAGATAAGATCAATCCTATTTTTACTTATGATTAGCTTTGTTGGATGCAGCGACGGGAGTGGTGTCGATAAATTATTTAACACCGACAACACCATAGAGGTACCTTCGGATAATGATTTAACCATTGCGATTACTGTCCCAGCTACAGACGGCTCGCCTGTGGGTTATCAAAAAAGATTATCAGGAACCTGTGGAACGGCTGGTAAACCGATAGAAATTTATGGTGACGCCACAGGGTACACAATTTGCGGTCTTGATAAAACATGGACGGCGACAGTAAACACATCCTCTGCGGCGTTGGGAAGTGTCACTGTGAATGCGCGGATGATTGACGAAGAAGACAACTTGATCGGTTTACCTGCTACACGTATTTTGAATAAAATTACGACCGCTTGTGATAGCTCAAGTGCACGTTTAGATACTTTTGCGAATACAAATACAACGGGGGTTCCCCCTTGGATTGTTTGTACGGCGGTCCAGCTTTCAAATGTCAGTACTGTGCTATCGGCCTCAATTGAACTGGGAAATGACATTGATATTGGCGGCGCTGCCTTTACCGCAATTGGAACTTTATTCACTGGCACATTTGAAGGCCACTCGTTTGAAATTTCTAATTTTTCGATAACCTCAACGGCAACCCATCAAGGGTTGTTTAGAGAAACTCAAGGAGCGACAATTCAAAATCTTTATATTAAAAATGCTACGATACAAGCCCTATATCGTGCGGGCGGTTTGGTAGGTGTTGTTCGCACTGGAATAAATGTTTTTTCAAATATTCACTTGGATACAATTGCAATTACAACAAGTCATGCATCTGTAGGAGAAACAGGTGGAATGATCGGCCATGTTACCAGTGGAGCATCAACATTAAGCGTTTCGAACTCGAGTGCGCAAAATGTAACAATAGATTCAAAAAATAATACAGGCGGATTGATTGGGTATATTAACGACTTAACTTCCATTTTAATCGTGGATAGCTATGTGTCTGGCGGTACTGTTGTGGGGAACTCTAACGTAGGTGGGTTGATCGGATATCAAGGCGAAAACGATGATAATTCAGATGTACAACGTGTTTACAGTACAGCTGATGTCACGGGCAGTTCGAGTAATATTGGCGGACTAGTTGGTCAAGGATATGGTGATTACACCGACGTTTATGCGACTGGAACGGTTACTCGTTCCGGAGGCAATTCTGTGGGTGGATTATTTGGTCGTCTGGAGGGAGCGGCTTCATCGCTTGTAGGAACTTCGGCGGCGGCAACACGGCCTTTGGGATCGGCACCACCAACCACAAATTCGTGCTATGCAACTGGAAATGTGATTGGTGGTTCAGCAACATATAGCGGTGGTTTGATTGGCTACAACCGAGCAGATACAATTCAAAGTTGTTATGCCACGGGAAG
The DNA here is from genome assembly GCA_963169515.1 of Bdellovibrionota bacterium. Lineage (GTDB taxonomy): Bacteria > Bdellovibrionota > Bdellovibrionia > Bdellovibrionales > JAEYZS01 > CAUJEF01. The sequence goes on along the minus strand of CAUJEF010000141.1, from coordinate 1,381 downwards.
CGTAACAGGTGGAATAACTTACATTGGTGGCCTTATTGGAATGAATGATGGGGATACGGTAGATGATTCTTTTGCAACAGGGAATGTTCTGGGTGAAGAGGATTATGTTGGCGGGTTAGTTGGATATTCATCTGGTGCGACATTAACAATTACAAATTCATATGCAGAGGGAAACGTGACAACAACTGGAGTAACTCCGATGTACATAGGGGGTCTGGTTGGTCGCTATTTTGGGACAGGAGATCTTTTAAATATTTACGCAGAAGGTAATATCTCTGCGGATTTGGCAGATGATAGTGCGGCGGTCAGATACATTGGCGGCTTGCTTGGATCGTCAGAGCAAAATAATGCTGATTGCACAAATTGTTATGCAACAGGAAGTGTGAGTGTGACTGTTGCTGGGACAGTTTTTACTCATCAGCGCATTGGCGGCTTGATGGGATATTCCCGCGGAAATATTACTTCGTCATACGCAACTGGCAGTGTAACGTGTGCGCAATGTATAGAGATTGGGGGGCTTGTTGGCTACCAAAACCAACATACGATTAGTTTATCTTATGCTACTGGTAATGTTATTGGTTTTTCAAGGGCCGGCGGGCTGGTAGGTTATTCACAGGATACGGCGACAAATGTGAGTGACACCTATGCCACAGGAAACATTATAAGTAGTGGAGCTTATACAGGTGGCTTGGTGGGCGTTGGTGGTGGCAATATTTATCGATCTTATGCCGCTGGTAATGTAGTTGGTAATGGAAGTTATGTCGGTGGACTTGAGGGTGGAAGTACGACTTCTAATCGTTACTTAATTGGAAACTTTGCTGTTGGAAGCGTTGATGGTGGCTTGAATTTGTATGTCGGTGGATTATCGGGATACATACGTACAACAACAAATCGCGCAACTGATAATTTTGCTTATGGTAATGTTCGTGGCGGGCAAAGTGTCGGTGGATTATTTGGAGTTCTTCAAAGGAACGGTAGCAATGCTGCTCGCAGAAATTATTCTACGGGTAAAGTATTTAAAGCTACGGGTGCGCCGGGAGCGGACTCAACATTTGGCCCTATTGTTGGAACTTTTTCGGGTGCATCTACATCACTAGAAAATGGAACAAATTTTTATAACTCGGATTTTTTTCCTGAGTATGAGGCCGGTGGAGTTATTGCCGCGCCAAACTTGATTAACATGACGCCATTAACAAGCGCACAAATGGCTGTACCTGGAAATTTTTCAACATATGATTTTGGTTTGCCTGTGTGGGAAATGCCATCAGGATCTTTTGTGCTACCCAAAATTGGTGGACCTTACTCCTTCCCGATACCAGAGTGGGCTGAGTAGCGACCTGTACTTCTGCTGACCATCCCCCCCTCTTCCAAGCCAATAGTG
>CAUJEF010000140.1 GCA_963169515.1 Bdellovibrionota bacterium | reverse complement strand
GTCATGAATATTTCTGTCGACGACGCCGAAGGTATGAAACTGGATGCATCTAACAACAGGCCGGTTCCCCAAGAGGTAACGGACATCATTCAAAGTCAGCACGAAATTCTTACTGAAGAGATATCGAAAAGTATCGAGTTCTACACAGCTACTTCTTCGGATTTTCCTATTCAAAAATTGTATCTCACCGGCGGGGGGGCGCAAACACCTGGTTTGAAGAGCCATATTCACAACGTGACACAAATTCCGGTAGAGTTTTTTAATCCATTGATGGGCATAGAAATCGACAGGAAAAAGTTTACTCATGAATACATTACGCAAATAGCTCCGCTGTGTGCCGTTTCAATCGGATTAGGCTTACGTGAAGTGGGGGATCGATGATTAGGGTCAATCTGCTTCGACAGCAAGAAAAAACTTATACAAATATAGGGGCAACCAGTGCCACAGGCAACACAGCAACAAACTTTCGCCGTGGTCTTCCTTCGGGATTTACCCAAAAAATTGCTGGGTTCTTAGTACCTGTGATGGCTGTTTATATTTATAACTACATAGAGCTTAGTAAAGTCGAGGGCCAAATCAATAACCTGGAGGCAACTCGACAACAAATAGAAGCACAGGCGACAGCGCTTCAACCAGAGCTAAACCAAATTGCAAAGTATAAGGCGGATAAAGAGACAATTCAAAAAGAAGTGGATGAAATAAAAGGGCTTTCTTTGGGTCGGTACAGAATGATCAAAATACTGGATACGATTCAAACGATCTTGCCGCAAAAAGCGTGGATTTCGAATTTAGACATAAAAGGTAATGGCGTTAATTTGACCGGGAATGCGACAGAAGATATCGCCATATCATCTTTTATCGAAGAATTAGATCGCAGTCTTTATTTTAAGGATATCAGTTGGATCGATTCGCGCGAAGCCAAGGCGGAAAACGGAGAAATGGTTAAATTATTCAAGCTCTCTTTCAAATTGGAGAACCTATGAATCCGCTTTTAGCGCGTCTTTCAGCGTTTACAGTCGGACACTTTGTTGTCGCGGGGATAGTTGTTGGTGGTTTAATTCATTTTATGAAGTTGTCATCCCACGCGGAAGCGAAAGAACGATTGGATCAGAAGCAGGTTCAAGTTACCGAGATTCAAGAGAAGCTGAAAAAGGGTCAGAGCCTCAGTCAAGCTCGGCCCCAATACGAGCAGGATATCGCAGACACGAAGCAGGTTTTAGAGACCGCCATTGAACTTATTCCAGCCCTTCACAGCCAGCGAGAAATCATAGAACTTCTTTCTGAAAAAGCAAAAGCAACTAATGTAAGACTTCCTGTTCTAAAACCTGGGGGTACTCCAGCCAAGGGGGGAGCCTATTACACTGCCGTACCCTACGATCTTGAAATTGAAGGTGATTTTACACGGATTGCAAGTTTCTTTTATGAACTTACAAAAGCAAAAAATATCTTGCACGTGCAAGATATTTCATTTGATAAGAAAGTTTCTGCAGATGGGAAGGCCCTTCTTTTGGCGAGAGCTTCTATCTCAGCGTTTGCGTACAGCAAAAAAGTTGGCGGAATTATTCCTCCTAAGCCGGGGGGCGGATGAAGAAAATTTTTTGCGCCATTTTAATTTTGAGTGTTGTGTGGGTTTCAAATGGGTTTTCTCAAGGGGCCGCCCCGCCAGCGCAAGGGATACCCCCGCCCCCAAGTGTGCCCACGGCATCACCCATTATTTCAGAAGAACCTCCAAAAGCTAAAACAGCGCTGGGTTACAAGAGCGATATTCTCGATGGGTTTTATGAAGAGGTAGTTTATCTCTCTGAAGATCGAAGAGATCCGTTTTCGCCTTATCAGCCCCATATTAACCTTGGTCCTGTTTCAATTACTCATCCCCTCCAAAGGTTTGCCCTGGAGCAGCTCAAAATTATTGGAATTATTTGGAACACCTCCCATCCCAAAGCCTTGATTTTAGATCCCGCGGGGACAAGCTATGTCGTTTTAGAAAACGATAGGATTGGCAATAGTAACGGATATGTTGCTAAAATTAGAGAAGGCGAAATTGTTGTAGTCGAAGAACATATGGATACCGGTGGCAATAAAGCTTATTTGACCAAATTATTATTATTTAAGAAAAACTAGGAAGGTTTCGACGATGAGACTGCTTAAAATATACTTTTTACTCTTTTCGTTGTTGTTTTTTGTCGGATGCTCTTCGACTACAAATGAAGAAGAAACGGGCGATCAATTTTCAAGCGAGGTCGAAGCCCAAAGCGCGGATTCTAGTGAAAGCGACTTAGATGCATCTGAATCCGAGGATTTGGCTGATGCTGACGAACTTGATTCTGAAGAAACTGCTGCGGCAGAACCGCCTGCAGATGATACAAACGAAGAAGATTTAACAAAAGAAGAATTCGTGGAAAGTGGAGCGGAATCTGATGTTACATCAGACAGTGCCCCAATGCCTGATGCGAATACGTCCGATATGAATATGGCTGAGGCGCCACCTGCTCCAGAGGTAGCCGACGAATCGAGCGCCAGTGGATACGAACAGGAAGTTGTTGTAACTGGAATTGATTTTAAATCCAATGAAAACGGAGGAACAATTGTTATTCAGACGAGTGGTCCTGCACAATATACGATTAAAGAAAACCAAAAAAATAATCAGTATGTGGTGGAAGTAAAGAATGCAAGGCTGCCTGAGCGTTTTAAAAAGCCGTTTAATACCAAAGAATTTTCTGGCCCTGTAGGTATGTTTCAAGCCTATCAACCGCAGGGAAGCTTAGATGCAAAAATTGTTGTTCAATTAAAAAATTCAACGGCTATGTCGGTGGTTCAAGAGGGGAATTCTTTATTAATTATGCCAGGGCGTGCAGACGCCGTTGTGGCAAATGAACCTGCTGTGGGCGAAGACGGATCAGTTCAAAGTGTAAAAGCGTCAGAGCCTTCGGAAGAACCAGTTGACGATGACAAAGCTCTGTCTTCAAAGACGCTAGACGAATTTTTGACTGGCGATGCTCAATTCTACGGTAGAAAAATCGATATCGAAGTAAAAAATGGCGATATCCGCGATGTCTTAAATTTGATTTCGGAAGAAAGTGGTTTGAACCTTGTGATCTCACCGGCTGTAAAGGGGGTCGTAAATTTAAAATTGCGTAGAATTCCGTGGGATCAGGCCCTTGTGATTATGCTTCAGTCTAATCAACTGGGTTATGTTCGCCAGGGAAACATTCTTAGGGTAGCCACGCTCGCTGAAATTCGTGCGGAATCCGAAGAAGCGAAGCGCCTGTTAGATTCTCAAAAACAGTTGGAACCATTAAAAGTAAGAATTTTTAATGTTAGCTATGCCAAAGCGGACGAAATGTCTGGACAAGTCACCAACTTTCTTTCTGCCCGTGGGAAAGTAAAATCAGATACACGAACCAATTCCTTAGTGGTTACAGATATCAATGAAGTGCTGGTCAAGGTGGATAAGCTTATCAAACGGCTTGATACCCAAACACCACAAGTGCTGATTGAGGCAAAAATAATAGAAGCTCGAGAAGACCTGGATAACCGATTTGGCATTAGCTGGAGCGCTAAGGGGGACGCAACTTTAACTCAAAATTTGATTACAGGGCATATTGATCGATTGGCGACTGCGGGTTTGACAGCGGCGCTCCAGCTGTTGAGTACAGAAAATAAAGTAAAAATTCTCTCTGCTCCGCGAGTTGTTACCTTGAATAATGTCGCAGCAACGATTGACCAAACAGAACAAAGACCACTATTCAGTTCAACGACAAATCCAACTACAGGGCAAATAACATCGACAGTGACCTTCAAACCTTTAAAACTATCACTAAGCGTAACGCCTCAAATAACGGCGGTAGGCGGGGTTATTATGAAAATGGAATTGGCTCGTGAGTTTCCAGGGGCTGTGGTTACTACAAACGACACAGGCGCGTTTCCTGTGTTTTCTCGAAACGCAAGCTCGACAGTTCTTGTTCAAAGTGGTGATACTACAGTTATCGGCGGAATTTATTCGACTGACAAATCGGAAGGCCATGGTGGAATCCCTATCTTAAGAAAGATCCCCTTGCTTGGCGGATTATTTGGATCTAACACATATACCGAAAATAAGAACGAGCTTCTCATTTTCATTACTCCTAAAATCTTAAATAAAGAAAAAGCTTTTGGTGAGTCCGCGGGGACGGACAATAAGGAACAAATATAGCCTATGCAGCGATTGGGTCTTTTTATCGTGCTTGCATTTTGTGCGCCATCTTGGGCAAAGCGGGCGCAAGTTGATACTTCAAAAGTAATCGAAGTGAAGTATGCTATTTCTGTTTGGAATAAAGACAGTGCGGCTATTGATTCAGGATCTGTCATCGTAAAGGACTCTGTTTCCGGAAAGGTTCTGCAATTTCAAATTGAAGAAACCGCTCCAGATTCTGGAATTTTTTCTGGGAATTATTCAGTTAACTGGGGCGAAAACGAAGACGTTATTCCTGAAGTCTACATTCTTCCAAACAACCAAGACATTACTTTGAAAGAACTCACTCAAATTAAGGCACAGATTGATAGCGGAGCTATTAAGCGAAAGCCGATTGTCGTTCGAAGAAATGAATTCGGAGCACAAGTACTTGAGGTATTTGATACAAAAGAGCAAGCGGCACAGGCTCTCAAGGTATTGCGAGAGGCTCGCGCTTCAAAACAGACGGTATCGCAACTTACGGCGGGCAAGGCTGCAAAGGCGTTGTTTGACTCAACGGATTTGAAAAAGTTTGCAGAGGAACAAGAAAGGCTTGCGCTCGAAATCGAAAAAAAACGTATTGATCGATTGCGTGAAGAAGAAGCCGAAAAGCAACGAATAGATAAATTAAAGCGTGAGCAAAGCCAGCGCGCAGAGGAAGACAATCGGAAGCGACAATTGTTGGCGATCGAATTTGCAGAATCCGCTCTTGATATGTACCGGGTTGGAAAATATCAAGAATCTGAGGGAATGTTTAGAAAGAGCTTCGAGCTAGATCCAAATAATCTTGCGTATTATTTTCAATATGGAATTACCTTGTATCGAAATAACAAATATAACGAAGCAATCATAGCCCTGCAATTAGCAAAAGGCAAAAGTGTCTTTGAGGCCGAACGCCTCTACTATTTGGCGTTGTCCTACTATAAATCTCAAGAGCTCGATGATGCAGACAAAAGATTTCGTGAAGTTGTCGCAACCAAAGATAAAAAATTAGGGCCAATCTCCTCGTTTTATTGTGGTTTAATTAAAATTGATCTTAAAAAATACGAAGAAGCGAAATCAGATTTTCAAGAGGTCCTAGATACATCGGAAGATCCACAACTTGATAATAGAGCTGAGAGTAAAATGGATGAGATTGATCAAATTTTGGAGTTTGCAAGATACAAAGAAAAGAAATTTATTTTTTCTGCTACATTTGGAACTCAATATGATTCAAATATTACTCAGATCAGCGATTCGACATTAGATCAAGGGGTCGCAACTTCGATTGGATCGGGTCGTCTGATGTCCGGTTTGGGTTTAATGTGGCGCCCCCTCTACGAAAAAAAGAAAGAATGGGGTTTAAAGATTCGCACGGACTATGTTTTCACAATGGACGATGCCTTAGCGGACACAGATCCGTTCGTTATGAATTTATCAGCTCCCTACACAATCAATGGTAAGACCTTCAGAAAACCTTCGAAGTTAGAAATTAAACCTGCCTATGAGTTTCTTTATGTGGGACAGGACGATTCCGGATCACCAGAAAAATATTTGACTGGATATGCTCTCGATTTTTCAAACTCAATTGTAATGAAAAAGAATTGGTATATGACGCCAGCATTGAAGACTCGGTACGATAAGTCAGACGTGAGTTCAGATCAGGATGCTATTCGCTGGACATTATCTCTTGGAAATATTTATTATTTTGATTCAGAAAATAAAAAAGGTGTAATCACAGAAGTCGGCTATGGGATGGCGCATGCAAAAGGTGACTCCTTTAAGTCCTCCCGCTTTGATTTAAGCGCCTTGTATACTGTTCCATTAAAATGGTGGGATACAACTTTTGCGGGTGGAATTTACTATTACTATTTGGACTATTCTGAGATCGGCACCGTAAACAACAATTATAATCTTGTGATCAATATTGGAAAGCCAATTACAGAATGGTTAGATTTATCGTTTATATCGACCTATATGTTGAACAAATCAAACACTGACTCTTCAGAATATAAGAGGTATACAATAGGCCTTATTTTAAATGTTGAGAATGTGTTTTAGTTGCATTTCGAATAAAGTTTGCGGCATCTAACAGGTTTTTTGCAATATACTCTGGTGGTTTAAAGTTTGATTCTTCAACTTTTTCAGTTCCTTCAAGGATGATGGACCTGCAACCTGCACGATGGCCGGCCTCGACGTCCAACATACGATCTCCAATCATCCAGCTATTTTTGAAATCAATCCCGTAATCGTAATCAGCGTACTTTAGCATGCCTGGGTTGGGTTTTCTTGAAAAGTGGCCAGAGTCAGTCATGTGTGGAGCATAATAAAATCGTGAAATGATGATGCCTTCTCGTGCAAAGTCATCTTTTATCTTTGCATGAATTTTATCCAAATTTTCAATCTGAACGATTCCTCGAGCAAGGCCAGACTGATTTGTAACAACAAAGAATTTGAAGCCCAAATCACTTAAGATTTTTAGCCCTTCAAAGGTACCCTCTAAGTATTGAATTTTATCCACATCGTTCAAGTAAATTTTATCGACAATGAGGGTGCCATCTCGATCTAAAAAAACTGCTTTGATTGCCATGAAATTGTCTCCGGAAGAATATCATTTTTTTGATAAAGGGTGATGCTTATGTAGCATACGTGACAAATGATCCACGTCCAAGTGGGTATATTTTTGTGTAGCCTGCAGTGACTGGTGCCCTAAGAGTTCTTGTAGAATTCTTAAGTCTGATCCTGACGTTAATAAATGTGTTGCAAAGCTGTGGCGGAGCGCGTGTGGATTGAGTGGCTTTGATAACCCTGTGCGGAGCCCAATTTTTCGAATGCATTCAAAGGCAGCACGAACGGAAAGCGGCGGGGAAACAACAAACTGGTTGTCCCTTTTTGAATGTAGAAGTGTTTCAAAAATATTTTTTGGCAACGTAATCAGCCGTTCTTTGGATCCCTTCCCGCAAACTGTAAATGTGTGCTGTGAAATATTGGCGTTCTCCCATTGCAATGAGCACGCTTCTGAAATACGTAACCCCCCACCATATAACAAACAAATTAAATTCCGTACTCTGATAGCCATATCCAGCTCATCTGTCGAAACTGCGTTTGCAAGGTCTGCTTTCAGAGTGTTGAAAATCGCCAAGATTTCATCCAATGAAAGGAAATATGGAAGCTTTTGCGCAACTTTAGGAGTTCGAACTTTGAATGATAGATTGGTTGCGGTGAAACCCTTTTCATAAAGCCATCCCAAATAACTCTTAAGGCATGCGCATTTACGGTTTTTCGAGGCGGGTTTAAGTGGGCCCCAGTCAATTTGAGCTTTTTGGATCTGTTGGATTAGATACGTTTCATCGATGGCAGAGACGTTAAAACCATGGCTATTTTCGATTTTTGAGCTGAGAAGTTTTCGGTCAAGCATGTGAAAGGTTTGACTTAGGTCTAAAAGGTATGATTGTATGGTCGCCTGTGAATATTTGCGTACAAATTGAAGTTCAAACAGAAACTGCGCCGCTGTAACCTGGATTTTTTTCTCGATCTCACCGTTCATACATTCCTAAGTAGTTGAAATTGCTAAATAACGCACTGTAAAAATTTACTTGCATTTATTACACGAGTTTGATAAATTACACGCTGCACAATGCTCTAAAAATGAGCAAATTCGAAAAAGGCGGAACGTTATGTCAACAGACAACATTATTTTACCTTCTTCTCAGTCTAATACTCAGATTAACCCTACTTCAAGTCAAGGAACCCTCATAATTTACAAGTCAGAAGTCATGGGGCAGCTCCTTAAAATGGTCGAGCGGGTTGCAACATCAGATGCCAGCGTTTTAGTCCTTGGCGAATCAGGAACTGGTAAAGAATTGATTGCTCGAGCGATTCATGAAAAATCCCGTCGTACAGGTAAGCCATTTGTTGCAATCAACTGTGGGGCTTTAAGAGAATCGCTATTAGAATCTGAGTTATTTGGCCATGAAAAAGGCGCTTTCACAGGAGCGTACACGAAAAAATTAGGTTTGGCCGAATCTGCAAACGGTGGAACTCTTTTCCTTGATGAGATCGGGGAACTTTCTCCTGGTATTCAGGCAAAGCTTTTGCGCTTTCTTCAAGAGGGCGAAATTTATCGCGTTGGTGGAAAGGACCCTATTCAAGTTGATGTTCGAATTATCAGTGCAACAAACCGCGAATTAGAAGCTGAGGTAATGAAGGGCAATTTCCGCGAAGACCTGTATTACCGTATCAATACTATCACAGCTCATATGCCACCACTTCGTCGTCGTAAAGAAGATGTCCCTATGCTGATCCAGTATTTTTTGGATCGCGGACAACATAAGCACTTAAACCGTGGTCGAGCAATTAGCGAAGATGCATTAAAAGTAATGTTGAAATATGACTGGCCGGGGAATATCCGTGAATTGCAAAACGTGTGCGAGCGGTTGCAGATTTTATCTGAGGGGCATACAATTATGCCTGGAGACCTTCCGGAAAATATACGAAACCCAGATCAAAAAATTCTTTTTGATGACTACGATCCATCATTGACTCTTTACGAACTTGAACGACGCTATATCTTAAAGGCCCTAAGCTATTTTGATGGGAACAAAACTCGTGCAGCCCAAGCCTTGGGTATAACGATTAAGACTCTGTATAACAAATTACACGAGTACGGCGAGTTTGATAACTTTGCCGTTCACCAAAAGCCATAAGGGTGCCAGGCACCGTGTGTCCGCCTGCCGGATTCGCGGGGGCCTAAGGAATAATAAAAAAGGCTAACAGAGATGTTAGCCTTTTTTATTATTTAGAAATCAAGATCAGATCAGAAGTATTCGTCGTCTTTTTCGCCGTCTTCTTCGTCGTCGCTATCGGTAGTATCGTCGAGGTCATCGAAATCGTCAGACTCGTCGTAAGACTCGAAGCTATCGTCTTCTTCTGTTTCATCAGAGGCTTCTGTCCCTGCAGTGCTTACTTCGGTGTCATCATCCCATCCACCCTCGTCAGAAGCGGCAGCAGCTCCAGCCCCGGAAGCGGCACCAACCGTAGCAGCAAATGGATTTGAAGTTGGAACAGTTGTTTTAACTTTATTTCTTGCGATGTCTTCTAAGGAAGGAACGCTTGGCTTTCCCGCCTTCTTAGTTTTTGCAGTTTTTGTAATTTTTGAAACTGCTTTTCGAGTAGTTTTTTTTGTGGTTTTTGTCGTTTTCTTTGCGGCTTTTTTAGTAGCTTTTTTCGCTGTCTTTTTAGCGGTTTTTTTAGCAGTCTTTTTTCCAGCTTTTTTCGCTGTCTTTTTAGCGGTCTTTTTCTTCTTGGCCATTGTTCCTCCCACGTCAAGAATCATAATTTAAAATTATTTAAATACTTTTATAAATACGTTAAACTTTCAAATATCTTTCAGTTATGCCCCATGCAGGGGTCATAAGCAAAATATTTGGGTAGGGAACAGAGCGTTAAATATGGTGATTACACTCACAATATCATTTCTAATTTTGATAGGCGCGATGATTTTTCTTTATTATCGACAGACCGCACGTACCCCCGAACAAATAACTCGCTATACATCAAAATACGTGAATATTTCTGGTCACAATATTCATTTTATCCAAGAGGGTAAAGGGCCGCATATTGTGCTACTCCACGGGATTGGGGCCTCGACTTTTACATGGCGCTTTTTAGTCGGAAAACTTGCTCAGAATTATACGGTTACTGCTATTGATCTACTTGGATTTGGGTTGAGCGATAAGCCAAAGAACTTTTCATATTCTATAGATGATCAGTGTCTAATTTTAAATGAATTCTTTAATAAATTTAATATGAAACAAATTCGGATTATTGCGAGTTCCATGGGGGGAGCTATTGGGCTTTGGTATGCTAAGTTAAACCCACAAAGGGTCTTTGAAGTCGTGACAATATCGCCAGCGCTAGACCCCAGCTTTCTTCGTTTTGATTTACAAAAACTACAGTTTTTGGGGCCGATGGTGAGCCCATTGGTAACTCGAGCCTTTATAAGACAAGTTATGAAAAGAGTTGTAAACCGGTCTGACTTAATTAATGACGAGACCGTTGAGGCTTATTATTCACCATATTCAAAGCCAGATGCGATTCAAAGCTTCATCAAATCCATTTCAGTTTTGCGCGATACGCGACTACCAGGCGGTTTGAAAGGCATGACAACCCCCGTGCTGATGATATGGGGAGCCCAAGATAAAGTTGTCCCTGTTTCTGTCGGCAAGTCGATTCAAAAAAAACTACCTCAGGTGCAACTTCTTACTCACCCAACGGCTGGACATCATGTGATGGAAGAAGACCCAGACTGGGTCTTCGAACAGGTGAGTGCTTTTTTTGACACTCGTCCAGAATAACGGGCTAGACAAAAGGAAAAGTTTTCAAGACGAAAGGGAAATTTTTCCGAATATTCGTCGTGTGTTTTTAACACGAAACAGGTCTTTTGATGTGTCAAGAAACAGTTGTGTGACCCGAAGAGTGTGTTGTCAGTTTCGCAATTATTTTGATGAAGGTTTGTGGAAGAACCAGAGAGTCACTAGGTCAACTCTCTAAAGGCGGAACAAGAAAGGAGACTCAGGGAAGACGAAAGGTCGTTATCCTAAAGTTGGAAAAATTGAAATAGGTTTTTAAAAAATAGAAGTTTTAAGATTAACAAAAATAATGGGCTCGGATGCCCCTTCGTAATAGAGCGAAGAATATAAGGAGGTATTAAGTTTTAACCGGAGGGTTACAATGGGATTAAGAATTTCAACAAACGTGCCAGCGATCAACGCGCACAGAAACCTGAAAAATACTCAGGATTCAATGGCAGATTCATTCGCACAATTAGCGAGTGGTAGCCGTATCAATAAGTCAGCAGATGACGCCGCAGGGTTGGCGATATCTGAAAATCTGAAAGGTCAAATCCGATCTGTCAGACAATCTTACCGCAACGCAAGTGACGGTATCTCAATGGTTCAAGTAGCAGAGGGTGGCCTTAACGAGATCAGCAATATCATCGTTCGCCTTCGTGAGCTTGGCATCCAAGCTGCTTCTGACACTGTGGGGGACATTGAAAGAGGTTTCCTAAATAAAGAGGTATCGCAATTAAAAAATGAGTTACAACGGATTTCTCAAGTTACAAAATGGGGTAGCACTGGCCTATTAGACGGTCAAACTCCGGTATTCGATTTCCAAGTTGGTATCAACAACAACCAATTTGAAGATAGAATTAGTTTCGATTCTTCCGCTAACAACTCAAGCCTTGATGCACTTGGTATCGCAGGTATCGATTATACACAAAAAGAGGGTGCTCAAACAGCACTAGCTCTTCTTGATGCTGCTCAATACCATGTTAACGAAAACCGAGCGAACTTAGGTGCTTTGCAAAACCGATTGCAATCTACTATGCAAAACCTAAGCATCTCGGATGAAAATCTTAGCGCAGCAAATTCACGTATCCGTGATACAGACGTTGCTCGAGCATCTTCGGATTTAGCTCGTAACAACATCATGCTGCAAGCTTCAACAGCAACTTTAGCTCAAGCCAACCAGATTTCAGGATTAGCCCTGAAACTTATTGGATGATTTGAGATTTAGCCAACGACCACTAGAGCGTATGTAGAAATACATACGCTCTTTTTTTTGCTAAATACCCTGAAATATCAATATATTACATATGACTATTAAACCTGCATAGTTACTCAAAACTGATTGACTGCGTCATTTGCAGGACCTATATTCCCAATGACTGTCCAAACCCCCAAGGAAAAACATGTTTTCTGGTATCGTCGAAACAACTTCTCCAATCCGAACAATTGAGAACAGTTTTGCCAACATTAAACTCACGGTTGATAGGCCCGTTGACTTCAATGATCTTGAGATTGGCCACAGCATCAGTGTGAATGGCGTGTGTCTAACGGTTAGTGCGCTCAGCGAAAGCACGATTTCATTTGTCGTTGGTGCAGAGACCTGCAAAGTGACTGGATGGCAGGATCAACTCAATATTGGGCAACACATAAATCTTGAACGCTCCCTCCGCTTTGGCGATCGAATTCACGGGCATTTAGTTACTGGACATGTGGACACTCGCGCCCGTCTTACAGAGGTTCGAAACATTGGAGAGAGCCGAATTCTTATAGTTCGCCTTGAAAACCCAACCTCAACTCTTTTTTGGCAAAAAGGATCTATGACTTTAAACGGGGTGAGTCTCACAATTAATGAAGCAGGATCGGAGAGTGTTGAATTTTGTGTGATCCCAGAAACCTTAAGACGAACCAATTTGTCGCATTTATCTGTGGGGGATATTTTAACTGTAGAATACGATTATTTGGCAAAAATATTTTTGAAATCTTTTGCAAAACCTAAAGGTGGTTACCATGAACTCAATATCTGAGTTATTGGAAGACATCCGTCAGGGGAAAATGGTTATTTTAGCTGACGATGAAGATCGTGAAAACGAAGGTGATTTGATTCTAGCCGCAGATTTTGTTACACCCGAAAAAATTAATTTTATGACGATTCATGCGCGGGGACTTATTTGTCTCAGTATGGACGGTGAGCAAGTCGACAGACTTGGTCTGCCGCAGATGGTGCGTGATGATCTTAATCTTTCTGCCAATAAAACAGCATTCACCGTGAGCATTGAGGCATCCCAAGGCGTTTCGACTGGAATTTCTGCCAAAGACCGTGCACATACAATTTACGTAGCATCCCGTCCAACTGCGCAGCCCTCAGACATTCGGGTACCGGGACATATTTTCCCAATCCGCGCTCAGATAGGTGGGGTTTTGAAGCGCACAGGTCATACAGAGGCTAGTGTGGATCTTTCAACGCTCGCAGGGTTAAACAGATCTGCCGTGATCTGTGAAATTATGAATGAAGATGGTACGATGGCGCGCTTGCCGCACTTGAGAGAATTTGCGGCTAAGCACGGAATTAAAATTGGTACAATTGCTGACCTTGTTCGATATCGATTACAAACGGAAACATTAATTCAGCAGGTGGCAATGAGCCGTCTACCGACCTCGTACAGCAGCGAGCTTCAAGTCCGAGTTTTCAAAAGTTTGGTAGATGGAACAGAGCATGTGGCTGTTGTAAAAGGAACGATCGACCCAGATATACCAGTATTGGTTCGCGTTCATTCTGAATGTATGACGGGTGATGTATTTGGCAGTTTACGTTGCGACTGTGGGCCACAGCTAAGGGTCGCAATGGACCTGATTGCAAAAGAAGAGCGGGGTGTTTTGCTGTACCTCCGACAAGAGGGACGCGGAATTGGCCTAGCAAATAAAATCAAGTCCTATGCGCTTCAAGATGAGGGTTTGGATACAGTCGAAGCCAATATACATTTAGGATTTCAAGCTGATCATAGGGATTATGGAATCGGGGCTCAAATTTTAAGATCATTGGGCGTGAGAAAAATCAAATTGCTCACAAATAATCCTGCCAAGCGGACTGGTCTCAAGGGTTATGGCCTAGAAATTGTGGATCGTGTGCCGCTTCAAGCGGGGGTGTCAGAAGCGAATAAAAAATATATTCGCACTAAAAAAGAGAAAATGGGTCACCTGTTTGCATTGGATGATTTATGAGGCCAATCGAATTGAACAAGGCAAAAATCGCCGTTGTTGTTGCGCTCTTTAACCGTGAGGTTACCGAAAAGTTAGAACAGGGAGCTTTGGCTTACCTGAAGTCCCAAGATTTTACGCAAGACCAAATCTTTGTTAAGCATGTGCCGGGCGCAGTTGAAATCCCGCTGATCGCACGAACCTATTTAGAAATGGGCGTCGATGGAGTTATAGCAATCGGCGCCGTTATTCGGGGTGAAACAACTCACTATGAATCTGTATGCAATTCAGTCGAGCGTGGTTGTACAATGCTTCAAATTGAATATGGAAAGCCGGTTACGTTTGGTGTAATTACCACAGAAAATGATGAACAGGCATTTGATCGTGCGGGCGGCAAGCATGGAAACAAGGGGCGAGATGCTGCCGAGACCTGTCTGCAGATGATTCGAATTATAAACGATATACAAGCTAAAGAACTTTAAAAAACCAAGAGGAGAGGACAATGTCAGAAGTAACCCCCAATCTGATTTTAGAGAAACTTAAAATCAAATTATCTACCTACGATGCGCGGATCATTTTGGATTCTGCGATGGTGATCGCAGGTCTTCGTTCCGAGTGGACTCAGCCACTTCAAAAACAAGACGCCCAGACTCTCTGCATGCAGTTGATGAGACGCGGCGGACCTGCGTTTCACGTTGGTACTGAGGTTTACAAGCAATTGCAGTAGTAAAAAATAGACACCGTGTCCATACGTGATACGATGTTTCGGTTTATGTCCGATGAATTGAACAGCCCAATTGAATCTAAAAAGCGTCGTAAGGAAGTTTTTATCGCTATCAGTGTAGCGATACTCTTTCTAGCTTTGACATTAACTGAATTCCGTCTCGTTTCATTGAGCCAGGATTTGCCATTCGAGCATTCAATTTTCTTTTTCGGGCTTGTTAATTTTAATATTATTCTTTTATTGTTCCTGTTATTTCTTATTTTTCGAAACGTAGTAAAAATTTTTGTTGAACGCCAGGGTAAGCTGATCGGGAGCACGCTTCGATCGAAACTTATTGCCGCATTTGTGGCCTTTAGCTTTGTCCCAACCGTCCTGATGCTTTTTATTTCTATTTTCTATATTAACAGCAGTTTTGACAAATGGTTTAGCGTTAAGGTCTCGTCTGTGTTACGAAATGCCGTCGAAGTAAACAACGAATTTCACGTTTCAGCAAAAAATAAAAATTACCATTTTGCGCATAAGATTCGTCAGAGAATTGAAAACAGGTCCTTAAAAGAAATTAACAGCCTTTTGCCTGAGCTCATGAAAACATACAGTCTCGACGTCGTAGAGTTTTATCCGAGCTTGTTTGATGATCCGACGGTAAAAGTGGCAAGTGAAACGCTTCCAGAGATTCCACGCGCTTCTCTTGAATTTTTGAAAAAGGCTCTTGTCGACAACAGCGAATCAAGCACAACCCATCATTTTGATGAGGGAAACCTTGTGCGCGTGATTGTTCCAGTGGAATACTGGTCTCCGGGAGTGGCCGAAGAACAACGCGGCGGCATAGTTGTTTCAAGTCTTTTTCCGATTTCATTGATTTCAAAAATTGATGAGATCGCCGCGGTCTATGAAGATTTTCGGGATTCGAATCCCATAGCCTCTCCGGTAAAAACAATCTATCTCGTCATTCTTATATTGATGACATTGGTCATTTTAACAGCAGCGACTTGGTTCGGGTTTTATCTTGCGAGGCAATTGGCAACACCATTGGCGCGATTGGGACGAGCTGCCGAACAAATTGCAAAGGGACAGTACGCGCAAGTTCAGATTGTGTCAGGGAGCGAAGAAATCAGTCAACTTGTTACAAGCTTTAACCAGATGACAAGGGGGCTTGAGCAATCTGAAAAGGAGCTAAAGAATACGATGTCCATGCTTGATGAACACAATCGTTACATCGAAGTTATTCTTTCGAATGTCAGCGCGGGTGTGGTGTCACTTGATTCAAGTAATCGAATTACAACTATGAATAGGCGTGCTGGCGAGTTACTTGAAATTGCACCAGATAAGTATATCGGCCATAACATAACGGATCTTTTGGACTCTCAGTATCTACCAGTTTTTACGGAGCTCGTGGGGCAGATAAAGGCCCACGGGATCCGAAGTCTGCAAAAAGAAATTCGTGTCAAAATTGGTACAAAATCGCTACTTATGCGGATGACCCTAACCCACATGAAAGATGAGCGTGGGACAGATTTGGGGCTTGTCATCGTGTTTGATGACATGACCCAGATGATTAACGCCCAAAGAGCTGCGGCATGGAGAGAGGTGGCACGCCGGATCGCACACGAAATCAAAAACCCGCTGACACCGATCAAACTATCTGCGCAGCGGTTGGAGAAAAAATTTGGAGAGCAAATTATAGACCCGGCTTTTCAGGCCTGCACGCAGACGATCATCAGTCAGGTAGATGACTTAAAGAATCTTGTAAATGAATTTAGCCAGTTTGCAAGGCTGCCACAAATTCAAACGATCGAGTCCTCTTTAAATGGAGCCATACAAGAATCCATGGTGCTGTATAAGACGGGGCACAAGGAAATTGAATTTCAATTTTCGCCAGATATTCGATTGCCAAACTTTGAGTTTGATCCAGAGCAAATGAAACGGGTGATTGGAAATCTGCTTGAAAATGCTGTGCACGCACTGGAAGGCGTTGGTGACGGGCAGGTTTGGATTGAAACTGTGTTCGACGAGACATTGGGGATAGTAAAGATAAAAATCAAAGACAATGGATCCGGAATCACGCCCGAAGTTCGCGACCGTATATTTGAGCCCTATTTCAGTACGAAAAAACATGGAACGGGCTTGGGTTTGGCAATTGTGAAAAGGATTATTGAAGACCATAACGGCTTCATACGGGCTTTTCAAAATAAACCTCGTGGCACAGAAATGGTTATAGAGTTGCCGGTGGTTCGCGCTCAAAAATTAAAGAATTTGCGTACTTTTGAAACAGAGTATAAAGACTGAAGGGTGGAGAGTGTATGCATAGAGTGTTGATTGTTGATGACGAAGAGCCGATTCGCAATGTTTTGTCTGCGTCGCTGCAGGATGAGGGTTACATAGTCGAGACAGCAAATAACGGCGAAAAGGCTCTTCGTATGATGGAAGAGTTCAAGCCAGAGGTCACTTTACTCGACATTTGGATGCCGGGACGCCTTGACGGCGTTGAGGTTCTGCGAGAGGCAAAGAAAACGAATCCGGATTTAGATTTTATCATAATGTCTGGCCACGGAACTATAGAAACGGCAGTTAAAACCACGAAATACGGAGCGTGGGACTTTGTTGAAAAGCCTCTTTCGATCGAGAAAATTTTAATTTCGATTAAAAACATTATAGAGTTTCAACACGAGCGGGCTGAAAAGAAAGCGCTTCTTAATAAACTCAGAAAAAACATCGCGCTTATTGGAAACTCTGATGGGATTAAAACACACAAGCAGAATCTGGCGCGCGTTGCGCAGACATCAAACTGGATTTTGATCGAAGGCGAACCTGGTGTCGGAAAAGAATTGTCAGCACAAAATGTCCACTATCTTGGGGCCACCGCAAGTCAACCGTTTTTATATGTAAACACGCGAACAGCGGCAGGGGATGTCTTAGAGGCTGAATTGTTTGGTTACGAAAAAGGTTTTTTCCCGGGCGCAAAATCTCTGCAAAAAGGGAAACTAGAAATTGCAGGTTCTGGTACTGTGTTTATAAACGAAATCGGCTCCCTCGGCATGGAAACCCAAGCAAAGCTGCTCCAAGTGATGCAATCCCGTTCATTTTCGCGGTTGGGCGGACAGGAGCTGATCCCGACATCGGTTCGATTGATCGGGGCTTCAACAACCCCGCTAATTGGACTGGTAAAGTCAGGATTGTTTAATAAAAATTTATATGAACGCTTAAACTTGGTCCCCATTTCGATTGCTCCATTGCGTGATCGCAAAGAAGATGTTCCACTTTTAGCGCATCACTTTAGTAATTTTTTTGCTCGTGAGAATGGAACCCAGATAAAAGCATTTGCAGAGAGAGCATTGAAAGAAATGTCGAATTACAATTGGCCAGGAAATATTCGTGAGCTGAAAAACTTTGTGGAACGTCTTTATATATTAAATTCAGGTACTACTGTTGACGTAGAGTCATTGGAAATCGCTGGTTTTTTAAATCAAGAAGATGAAACTGAAAACGCCCTCAACGCTCCAAGTTTAAAATTAGCACGCTCATTATTCGAGCGACAATTTATTCTTAAAAAGCTGCAAGAAAACAATGGCAATGTGACGAAAACGGCAGATCAAATCGGAGTTGAACGCAGCCATCTCCACAGGAAAATCAAAGGTTACGGTATCGAAACGAAGGATACAATGCAATGAAATGGAACCAAGCCCATATTTTTACCCTAAGAGAAGCTCCTGCAGATGCCGAACTTGAAAGTCACAAACTTTTAGTTCGAGGTGGGTATATTCGTAAGCTGGGACCGGGCGTATTTACGTACCAGAACCTAGCGCTTCGAGTTTTAAGAAAAATTGAAAGAATATTACGAGAAGAATTCGACAGACGTGGTTGCACAGAGGTACTTATGCCCATGGTACAACCCAAGGAGCTTTGGGACGAATCCGGGCGTTGGCAAGAGTATGGCGATCTGCTTTTGAAGATGGAGAATCGGAATAAACAATGGTTTTGTTTGGGGCCCACCCACGAAGAAGTTGTCACGGATTTGATTCGCAAGGATATAAAGAGTTATCGGGACCTTCCCAAAAACATCTATCAAATCCAAACTAAATACCGGGATGAAATTCGTCCACGCTACGGGCTTATGAGGGGCCGCGAATTTATAATGAAAGACGCTTATTCTTTTGACGTAGACCGTGAATCGGCTCTCAAAAGTTATTGGCTGATGTACGAGGCCTATAAGGTTGTTTTTAAACGAACGGGCTTGGATTTTCGCATTGTGGAAGCTGACGCAGGAAATATAGGCGGAAGTTTGACTCATGAGTTTCAGGTTTTAGCCGCAGCAGGTGAAGATAAATTGCTTGTTTGTGATAATTGTGAGTTTGCTGCCAATATTGAAGTTGCACCAAGTGTGTTTGAAGATCGTCCGACAGGAGAGCCTTTAGAAAAGATCGAGGAATTTGCAACCCCAGATTTGAAAACAATCGCAGATCTTGCAAAGTCATTAAAAATCAAAGAGCGTGATCTTGTAAAGACACTTTTTGTTAAAGGCGTCGATGGGAAACCGGTCGCGGTTCTGCTTCGGGGGTCTGATGAGCTTAACCTTGTGAAATTAAAAAACACGATAGGATCTGTCAATCCACCGGAATTTTTGACGGACGAAGAGGTTAAGAAATTAACCAGTGCGTACCCAGGGAGTTGTGGCCCCGTGGGGCTAAAAGTTCCAATTTATGTGGATCAATATTTAAAAAATAAAGTGAACTGGATAGTCGGAGCAAACAGGGACGGATTTCATTTGAAAAATGTCAATCAAGATCGAGATTTCAAAGTCACGCTCTATGCAGATCTTCGAATGACAACAAAAGGCGAGACTTGCCCAAAATGTAAAAAGGGAAAATTAAAAGAATTTCGCGGAATCGAAGTAGGCCATGTTTTCTATCTGGGGACAAAATATTCAAAAGCTCTGAATGCAACTTATTTAGACCATGGGGGAAAATCTCAATTGATCGAAATGGGTTGTTACGGGATCGGGGTCAGCCGAACTATGCAGGCTGCGATTGAACAAAACCATGACGAAAACGGAATCGTGTGGCCAGTGGAAATTGCCCCGTACCATATACACATTTGTCTGCTGGACCCAAAAGACAAGACATTGTCGGACAAGACTGATGAGTACTACATGGAACTTCAAAGCTTGGGATTAGAAGTCTTGGTGGATGATCGCGAAGAGCGCCCTGGCATTAAATTTAAAGACGCCGACTTAATTGGAATCCCTTTGCGAATCGTGATGGGAGCAAAAGGCTTTGCCGCGGGAGAGGTGGAAATTGCCATCCGCAAGACGGGCGAAAAGATAAAAGTAAAACCAGACCAGACCGTGTCGTATATAGCTGAGTGGTTTAAAACTGTGGGGGTCAAATTTTGAAATCAGCGTTTAGCTTGCTGAAAAATCCGCTATTTCTTGCGCTCGATGTCGATGATTTTCTAGTGGCTAAAAAGTTTGTAAAAGAAACTGCCGACCTTGTCGGCGGCTTTAAAATTGGTCCCAGATTAGTATTTCGATATGGAACCGATGTTATAAAAGAAATTTCCCAGAGCGCACCCGTATTTTTAGACTTTAAATTTTATGACATACCATCCACAATGGATTCTTCCATTCGATCTGCATTTGAATGTGGGGCGAGCTTTGCGACCATTCATTGTCTGGCGGGTGGTGATGCGCTCAAAAAACTATTCGAAACTGAAAAAGAACTTTCAAGCAAACGCCCGTTTTCATTGTTGGGAGTGACGTTGTTAACAAGTTATTCTAGAAAAACCCTGCCTCCTAACTTTGTGGATCAGCCTATTGAAGAGCAAGTAATGTCTTTGACGGGACTTGCAAACGACTGTGGTATTCGTGGAATTGTGTGCTCTCCTCAAGAACTCAAACTTCTCAAATCAAAATATCCAGGCGATCATTTTGTAACTCCGGGAATTCGCCTGGAGTCCGACGCCAAAGACGACCAGTCCCGCACGGCTACCCCGCAAGAAGCATTATCCTGGGGCGCGAGCGCGCTCGTAATTGGCCGATCTGTCCTGAACGCAAAAAATCCACGTGAGTACTTGTTAGGCTTACTGAACGACATTAGCAAATTTAACTTGTCCCAGAAGTAAGAAGTCCGTACAAATGACGGACTATGGGTCGCTTGATCATTGGGCTTCATGCATGCCATGAAGTATTTAAAATTCGTCCGAAGAAAATATCGAAGGTCCTATTAAAAAGGGGTTGGAAGAATTCGACCGAACTTAAAGAGCTTGGTTCGCTTGCGATGGCAAATAAGGTAAAAATCCAAGAAGTGCATCCGCAGGAACTAGACAAAATTGCTTCTGGGCACCAGGGGATTTGTCTAGAAGTATCCGGAAGCCCCGAACTTGATCTCAATAACGAAATAAAATTAATTTTGGGTCTTGATGGGGTCGAGGACCCCCAAAATTTAGGTTCAATCATCAGAACAGGTTGGCTTTTAGGGCTACAAGGGATTTATACACTAAAATCTCGAGCTGTGGGTATGACTCCGACGGTGGCAAAAGTTGCCAGTGGCGGGGCTGAGCATGTTCCCTTGGATGAAGTGAACCAACTTTTACAACCAATTGAAATTCTTAAAAAAAATGGATTTTGGGTTTATGGGTTGAGTGAGACAGCAACCAAATCTCTCTGGGATATTGATTTTCCGGAAAGAGTTTTTTTGATAGCAGGGGCGGAGGAAAGAGGTTTGAAACCTCAAACTTTAAAGGCTTGTGATGAGCTTGTTTCTATTCCACAAATTGACAAAAACGCCAGCCTGAATGTGGCTGTTTCTGTGGCCATAAGTTTGGCTGAAATCACACGACAATGGCGCACAAAGTCATAAGCTTTGACCCACATTCTCTTTGACTTAAAGATTTGTATTCCGTAGAAAAATCGCTTATGTTTCTTCATTCCAAGTGAATGGGGAAGTTCGCCTTTTTTGATTTTTAAAATTGAAAATCTTTAGGAAGTTTTGCTTTTTTTTTGGTTTTCACTTTTGAGAATTGTGGGCTGGCTTAGCTCAATTGGTAGAGCAGCTGACTTGTAATCAGCAGGTTGCGGGTTCAAGTCCCATAGCCAGCTCCATTCTTTGGTTCGGGATTTTCAAATAGGAAATCTCGGGTATCGGTGAGGTACCCAAGTGGCCAAAGGGATCAGACTGTAAATCTGACGGCTTATGCCTTCGAAGGTTCGAATCCTTCCCTCACCACCATCTTGCTAAGGATGCCAACGCAAGATGGGAAAGGTTTTTTGGAATACAAAAAACCATATGTGCGGAAGTAGCTCAGTTGGTAGAGCATCAGCCTTCCAAGCTGAGGGTCGCGGGTTCGAGTCTCGTCTTCCGCTCCAATTTTTGGGGTGTGTGCTTTAGGGAAGGCCCAGAGGCCCAGGTAGCTCAGTGGTAGAGCACACCCTTGGTAAGGGTGAGGTCGAGAGTTCAATCCTCTTCTTGGGCTCCAGTTGCTATATGGATTTAGCGACTTAATTGAAATTGTTTTTGGAAAGTAGATTTAGAAAATTAAAACTATAAGCTTTGAAAGAAGCTACAGCTAGGAGGAACGAGAAATGGCTAAAGAGAAATTTAACAGAAATAAGCCACACTGTAATATCGGTACGATTGGACACGTGGATCATGGGAAGACAACATTGACGGCTGCGATTACCACTGTATTAGCGATGAAAGGTGGCGCAAAGGCAATGGCGTATGATCAAATCGATAACGCTCCTGAAGAAAAAGAGAGGGGTATTACCATCTCTACAACTCACGTTGAGTACGAAACTGAAAAGCGCCATTATGCTCACGTGGATTGCCCGGGCCACGCGGACTATGTAAAAAATATGATCACGGGTGCTGCGCAAATGGACGGAGCAATCCTAGTTGTATCTGCATCTGACGGGCCGATGCCGCAAACTCGCGAGCACATTCTACTTGCACGCCAGGTGGGTGTTCCTGCGATGGTTGTATTCATGAACAAAGTCGATATGGTTGACGATAAAGAACTTCTTGATCTTGTTGAGCTTGAAATTCGTGAGCTTCTTAATAAATACGAATTCCCTGGTGACAAAATTCCTATCATAAAAGGCTCTGCTTTGAAGGCCTTAGAGGGTGACAAGGGCGATCTTGGCGAAGGTTCAATTATGAAACTGATGGCTGCGGTTGATGAATATATCCCGCAACCAACGCGCCCGCTTGATAAGCCATTCTTAATGCCAGTTGAGGACGTGTTTTCCATTTCTGGTCGTGGAACGGTTGTCACTGGCCGTATCGAACGTGGTGTTGTTAATGTGAATGACGAGGTCGAAATTGTTGGTATCCGCGCAACCCAAAAAACAACAGTCACAGGTGTTGAGATGTTCCGTAAATTATTAGACCGTGGTGAAGCGGGAGACAATATTGGAGCTCTTCTTCGCGGTACTAAAAAAGAAGATGTTGAGCGTGGTCAGGTTTTGGCAAAACCAGGATCGATTACTCCTCATAAAAAATTCAAAGCTGAAGTTTACGTTCTTACGAAAGAAGAGGGCGGACGCCATACCCCATTTTTTAACGGTTACCGTCCTCAGTTCTACTTTAGAACTACAGACGTAACTGGCGTAGTTAGCTTAAAAGGTGGCGCAGAGATGATCATGCCTGGCGACCGAACTGAAGTGAATGTTGAATTGATTACGCCAATTGCTATGGAAAAAGAATTGCGATTCGCGATCCGAGAGGGTGGTCGAACAATCGGTGCCGGTGTTGTTACAGAAATTGTAGAATAATTTCTGTTTCAGCTCTAATAAAACTAGGTCTAGCGGGGAGCTGCAGTTAAAAGCAGTCTCTGAATGGGGATCGGATGTGGATCCCCTTTGGCTTTTGTGAATGTTTAAAAAGGGCTCTGCGATGAAGAGCAGTGAGATAGGGCAGTAGCTCTAACGGTAGAGCAACGGATTCCAAATCCGTGGGTTGTGGGTTCGAATCCCTCCTGCCCTGCCAGTTTTCGATGTAAAAGTGATCGATTCGCCTTGGCGACTTGATCGGAGAAGGATAGATGGAACAAAACAACAAAAAAATTATCACGGTATTGTTTTCTGCCACAGCGTTTTTGGCCGCATATATTTTGGTAACTATTATTGAATTACTGTCAGCGATTTCAGGTGTTGTCGCGCAGTATACCCAGGGGGATTTTGCCCAACATATACTCCCAGTCGGATTTGGTATACTCGTATTTTTGGTGCTGCTTCTCAATAAAAAAATTATGGCTTGGGCTGATGAAGTAGTTATGGAAATTCGCAAAGTGGTATGGAGAAGTATGTCTGAAACCACTCAATTAACGGTGGTTGTTTGTATTTTGCTTTTAATCGTTGGAATCTTCTTGTCGGTTGTGGATATAACATCGGCAAAAATTGTTAATTATTTATTGACCCTTTAGTTAGGAAAAGACTGTGGAAAAAAAATGGTACGTTGTTAATGCACAATCTGGGTTTGAAGCTCAGGCAAAAGCTTCTTTGGAAGAGCGTATAAAACGACATTCGATGGATAAGTTTTTTGGTCAGATTTTGATTCCCACCGAAAACGTAGTTCAGCTAGTTAAAGGAAAAAAACAAACTCGATCTAAAAAGTTCTTCCCGGGTTATATGTTTGTAGAAATGGAACTAACCCAAGAAACTTGGCATTTGGTTAAGGGCGCATCCAAGGTCACAGGGTTTGTCGGAAGCAAGGCTCAGCCGACCCCAGTCCCCGCAGATCAAGTTGTGCGCGTAACAAAACAAGCTGAAGAGGGAACAGAGCGCCCTAAGGCAAAAGTGAATTTCAAAGAGGGCGAAAATGTTCGAGTTGTTGACGGCCCGTTCAGCAATTTTAATGGAACCGTCGAAGAGATAAATATGGAAAAAGAAAAAGTAAAAGTTCTAGTGAGCATCTTTGGCCGTCCAACGCCCGTAGAGCTTGATTTTATGCAAGTTGAAAAGAGTACTGATTAATTATTTAACTGATCGCTGAGACGATTCGGAGAGAGTTATGAAAAAAGTTCAAGCAATGATTAAACTTCAAATTCCGGCAGGTAAGGCAAATCCTTCGCCTCCGGTTGGCCCAGCGCTAGGTCAGCATGGTGTGAACATCATGGAATTCTGCAAAAAATTTAATGCGAAAACTCAAAAAGATGGCGACATGATTGTTCCTGTAGTGATTACTGTGTACCAAGACCGATCATTTACCTTTATAACAAAAACTTCTCCAGTATCTATTTTGATAAAAAAAGAAATAAAATTAGAAGACGGATCGAAAATGCCACAAAAAGATAAGGTCGGGAAAATTAACCAGGCCCAAATTAAAAAAATAGCTCAAATCAAACTTCCAGACTTGAACTGTTACGACGTTGAAGCGGCGATGAGACAAGTTGAAGGTACGGCAAAAAGTATGGGCGTTGAGATCGTCGGATAAGAGGTAAAAAATGGCAAAAAAAGCATCAAAACGTTTTAGGGAATTAGACAAGAAAATAAAGGCAACTCAAAAATATGATGTGGACGCAGCTTTTAAAATGCTTCCAGATCTTGCAACTGCAAAGTTTGATGAAGCCATCGACGTTGCCGTGAATCTTGGTGTTGACGTAAAACAAGGCGACCAGCAAGTCCGTGGAGCAGTTTCTGTTCCGAATGGACTTGGCAAGCAAGTTCGCGTTCTTGTTTTTGCAAAGGGCGAAAAAGAGAAAGAAGCGAAAGCAGCTGGCGCCGACTATGTTGGAGCGGAAGAGCTTATTGAGAAAATCAATGGTGGTTGGATGGATTTTGATAAAGCCATTGCAACTCCAGACATGATGGTTGCGGTTTCAAAAGTGGCGCGTGTATTGGGTCCGCGCGGTTTGATGCCGAATCCAAAAGTTGGAACGGTCACTTTTGATGTAGGAAAGGCCGTCGAAAACGAGAAAAAGGGAAAATTAGATTTCCGCGTTGATAAAGCGGGAACCGTACACGTATCAATCGGTAAGAAAAGCATAGGTGAAAAAGGGCTGAAAGAAAACTTCATGGCTTTCATCCAGGCAGTTATTAAGGCCAAACCTGCGACGTCGAAGGGTGTGTATTTGAAAAGTGTTTATGTGTCCGCATCAATGGGACCAAGCCTTGCGATTGAAGTTTCAAAACTGCAACCGCAAGCCGAATGATTTTTTGGAAATATTAAATGAGGAGCTTTCTGTATAAGCTTCTTTTGAAAGTTTAAAATACCTACTGAAGTAGGTGCGGTCAGAGACAGAAGGTCTTGTAAAGACAAGGTAATGTATCAATTAAGATACGCCTTCCGAGACGGGAAGAATTTTTTTCTCCTGATCGCTGAAACAAAGAAAGCCCGAAGGGGTTTTCGCGATGAAAGGAGGTCCATGTGAATCGAGCCGATAAAGCGGGTTTAATCACGGACATTTCAGCGCGCGTAGCGAAGGCGAAAGCCGCATTTTTGGTCGACTTTAAAGGTATGACCGTTGAGCAAGTCACAGATTTGCGCAAAAAAATGCACGCGACAAAAGCTGATATGAAGGTGGTTAGAAATACGCTAGCTCTTCGTGCACTCGAGGATCATCCGGAGACCAAATCTGCAATTGCAGCAACGCTTGTTGGGAATAATGCCTTCATTTTTGTAAATGAAGATCCAAGCTTAACTGCAAAAGAACTTACTGAATTCGGTAAGACAGTAGAGCAGTTGGTTGTTAAAGCCGGAGTGATGGATGGCAAAGCTTTAGGTGCGGATACTATCGAGTATCTTGCAAAGCTCCCATCCAAAGAAGTTTTGCGAGCACAATTGTTAGGAGTGTTATCAGCGCCTGCAGCAACATTCGTGCGGTTGCTTAATACGCCTGCGACAAGTTTTGTTCAGTTGCTTCGTGCCCATAAAGAAAAACAAGAACAGGCAGGATAGTCTGCTGTTTGTATGAATTTTTAAATTTAACTAATAAAATTCCTTTGGAGGAAAAAATGTCAGTAACTCAAGATCAAGTAGTTGATTTTCTATCAAAAATGCCAGTAACAGAACTTGCTGGTTTAATTAAAACCCTAGAAGAAAAATGGGGTGTTTCTGCGGCGGCCCCAGTGGCTGTTGCGGCTGCGGGTGGGGCGCCCGCCGCAGGCGGAGCACCTGCTGAAGAAAAGACTGAATTCACAGTTATTCTTCAGGACGGTGGAGCTACAAAAATTAACGTAATTAAAGAAGTACGTACCCTTACAGGTCTTGGCTTGAAAGAAGCAAAAGATCTTGTTGAGGGTGCGCCCAAAACCGTAAAAGAAGGCGTTACTAAGGACGAAGCTGACAAAATGAAAAAAGTCCTAGAAGCTGCCGGCGCCAAAGTAACTTTGAAATAGTCTTCTGTGGTTGAATGATTGGCCCTCTATACAGAGGGTCGGTCCCTCTGTTCTTTAAAATGTGAGCTTTCTTATTATGTAAGCTTACCCATATAGGTCTAAAAAGACCAAATTGAGAGCTTAGGCTCTAAAAAAATTATTTATTTTTATATATGGGCATGTCCCTAAGGAGTTATTAATGAACTTATCGTTGACTGGTTCAAACCTTCGTCTTCGCAAAAGTTTTTCTAAAAACAAAAGCGTTATTCCGATCCCTAACTTGATCGAATTGCAAAAAAAATCATATGAGCAGTTCCTTCAAAAAGATGTGGATCCAGATCGTCGCAGCGACACGGGCCTTCAGGGTGTATTTAAATCTGTTTTCCCAATCTCAAGTTTTAACAATACGGCAAGCCTTGAATTCGTAAGTTACACACTCGAACCACCCAAATATGACGTTGAAGAGTGCCGTCAAAGAGGAATGACCTTTGCTGCGCCATTAAAAGTCACGCTACGCCTTATTGTATTTGAAGCAGAAGAGGGTTCCGAAACTAAAAATATTCGGGACGTTAAAGAACAAGAAATTTACTTGGGTGAAATTCCGCTTATGACAACAAGTGGTTCTTTCATTATTAATGGAACTGAGCGCGTTGTTGTGAGCCAGTTGCACCGCTCTCCAGGTGTCTTTTTTGACCATGATTCCGGGGAAAAGACTGCCAGCGGCAAGCTAATCTATACTGCACGTGTAATTCCGTATCGGGGATCCTGGTTGGATCTTGAGTTTGATCAAAAGGATATCCTGCATGTGCGTATTGACCGGCGCCGTAAATTTCCGGCGACCATTTTGCTGAAGGCGCTTGGCAAAACAACAGAAGAACTACTTGATTATTTCTACGACCTTGACACGGTTAAAATTTCTAAAAGTGGGAAATTTATTCGCTCATTAGATATTGAAAAAATGGCAGGGCAAAGAGCTGTTGCGGATATTATTGACCCGAGCTCTGGGGAGGCAATTGTAAAACAAGGCCGTCGCATTACTCGCGCTGCCGTCAATAAGGTTAAATCCTTAAACTTGAAAGAAATAGAAATCGACGCTGAAAACTTGATGGGTAAGGTTATTGCCAAAACGATTTTCGATCAATCCACGGGTGAAGTTTTAGTAGAGGCAAATGCTGAGATTACCTTGGATGTTTTGGCATCGATCCGTGATTCTGGAGCAAAAGATTTCAAAACAATTTTCTTTGATGGGATGGGCGCTGGACCTTTCTTAAGAAATACATTGTTGGTGGATAAAGTAAATGGAACGGACGAAGCGTTGCTAGAGATTTACAAACGACTGCGTCCGGGAGAACCAGCAACAATTGATGCTGCAAAAACCTTTTTTCATCGCTTGTTCTTTGACCCAGAGACATACGATCTATCAGAGGTTGGACGTATCAAAATTAATCACAAATTTAGCATTTCAGAAAGTGAATGCCCAATTGATCACCGTACGCTTACGCATAAAGACATTATGTCTTGCGTGAAAATGTTGATCGATCTAAAAAACGGTCGTGGTCAGGTCGATGACATCGACCACTTGGGTAATCGCCGAGTTCGCTCTGTAGGCGAGCTATTAGAGAATCAATATCGTATTGGTCTAGTTCGCATGGAGCGTGCGATTCGAGAAAGGATGTCTCTACAAGATATTGAAACCATGATGCCACATGATTTGGTGAACGCAAAACCAGTGAATGCAGTTGTAAAAGAATTCTTCGGGTCAGGCCAGTTGTCCCAGTTCATGGACCAAACAAATCCATTATCAGAGATTACGCACAAACGCCGTCTATCTGCTCTTGGCCCTGGGGGACTAACTCGTGATCGTGCAGGTTTTGAGGTGCGCGACGTGCATCCGACCCATTACGGCCGCATTTGTCCAATTGAAACGCCAGAGGGACCAAACATTGGCTTGATCGCATCTTTGGCTACGTATGCACGTATTAATAAATATGGCTTTATCGAAACCCCGTACCATAAAGTTACGAGCGGTAAAGTAGCAAAACAAATTGATTATATGTCGGCTCTTGAAGAATCAGGGCAAGTTATTGCTCAGTCTGGTGCTGAAACAGAAATTAAAAATAAAAAACCTGTTAGCGTCCGATCAAACGGTGAGTATGATATTGTCGACTCAGAAAATGTAACATTGATGGACGTTTCTCCATCACAGCTTGTATCGATTGCAGCGTCTTTAATTCCATTTCTTGAGCATGATGATGCGAACCGCGCATTGATGGGTTCGAATATGCAACGCCAAGCTGTGCCGCTGCTGCGATCACGCTCTCCGCTGATTGGAACGGGTGTCGAAAAATTGGTTGCCCAGGATTCTGGAACAAGTGTTGTGGCAACAAATGATGGTCTTGTTGAAGTTGTTGATGCGTCACGAATCGTTATTCGTCGTCTTGCTAAGGGTGGCGAGCTTGGAGCGAACGTAGATATTTACAACTTAATCAAATATCAGCGCACGAACCAGAATACCTGCTTTAATCAAAAACCGATCGTAAAAGTTGGTGATAAGGTTAAAGCTGGGGATATTATCGCAGATGGTCCGTCAACTGAATACGGTGAACTTGCTCTTGGCCAAAACGTGTTGATCGCGTTTACTCCGTGGATGGGTTATAACTTCGAGGATTCGATTCTAATTTCTGAACGCTTGATCCAAGAAGATACATTCACATCAATTCATATTGAAGAATTTGAATGTATGGCCCGTGACACGAAGCTCGGAAAAGAAGAAATCACTCGGGATATTGCAAACGTAGGCGAAGAGGCGCTGAAAGACCTTGATTCAAGCGGCATTATCCGCATTGGCGCGGAAGTTCAGCCTGGCCATATCCTTGTTGGTAAAGTTACACCAAAAGGTGAAACACAGCTTTCCCCAGAAGAAAAGCTATTGCGTGCGATCTTCGGCGAAAAGGCGGGCGACGTTCGCGATACTTCACTGCGTGTTCCATCGGGAGTTTATGGTACGGTGATAGATGCTCAGGTTTACAGCCGCGAAGGCATGGACCAAGATGAGCGGTTGCAGACCATCATTGCCCAGAAAAAGCAAAAATTGACAAAGGATCTTCAGGTTGAACAGAATGTTATTAAAAACAACGCCATTGATAAGCTCAAGGGTATGTTGGTTGGAAAGAAAACAACAGGCGTTTTGTTAAATGAAGACGGCTCTCAAAAGCTTTTGGAAAAGGATCAAGAGATCACGTCAGCGGATCTTGAGACAATTCCGTTTGAACTTTTGACGTATGTTCCTTTGGAAACAGAGCTTGAATATCAAATTACAAAAATTATCGATAGCGCTCGCAATCAATTGGATGCCGTGAAGTTGGTGTTCAACGAGAAGATGGATCGTCTAAACAAAGGCGACGAGCTGCCTCCAGGCGTGATAAAAATGGTTAAAGTTTACGTCGCAATAAAACGTAAACTTCAAGTAGGCGATAAATTTGCCGGACGTCACGGTAATAAGGGCGTTGTTTCGAGAATCATGCCTATGGAAGATATGCCGTATCTTGCGGATGGTACTCCGGTAGATATGGTGCTGAACCCATTGGGCGTTCCTTCGCGTATGAATATTGGACAAATTTTAGAGGTTCACTTGGGGTGGGCAGCTCACCATTTGGGTAAGCAAGTCGATAGATACATCGAAGAGTTTAAGGCGGATGAAGTTCGCAAGGCTCTCAAGAAAATGTACAACGATGAAGACTTATCCAAAAAAATTGAACAGACCGACGAAGAGAGTTTGAAGAAAATGTTGCCACTTGTAAAAGAAGGTATTCATTTCGCGACCCCGGTGTTTGATGGTGCGAAAGAAACTGAAATTAAAGAAATGCTTCGGAACGCTAAATTGCCAGAGCGCGCCCAAACAATTTTATTTGACGGTCGTTCGGGTGAGCCGTTTGAAAACCAAGTAACTGTTGGTGTTATGTATATGCTGAAACTACACCACTTGGTCGAAGAGAAAATTCACGCCCGATCAATTGGTCCTTATTCACTTGTTTCCCAGCAGCCACTTGGCGGTAAAGCGCAGTTTGGTGGTCAAAGGCTCGGAGAAATGGAAGTTTGGGCGATTGAGGCGTACGGCGCGGCTTACTCTTTACAAGAGTTTCTGACCGTAAAGTCGGACGACGTCGCTGGTCGAACACGTATGTACGAAAGCATTGTTAAGGGTGAAAATATACTTGAACCGGGATTGCCAGAATCGTTCAATGTTCTAGTGAAAGAGCTCCAAAGCTTGGCTTTGAACGTGGAACTGATGGAGTCAGATATCTTAACTGACAAAATCGACGATGTAGCAACCCCAGAACAACCATTACAGCAATAAACGAGGATTAAAAATGAAAGATTTATTAAATTTTTTCGATAAACCAAAAGATCCACTCGCATTTAATGCCGTGCGAATTTCTTTGGCATCTCCGGAGATGATTCGTGGTTGGTCTCATGGTGAGGTAAAAAAACCAGAAACAATTAATTACCGTACTTTCAAGCCAGAGCGTGACGGTCTTTTTTGCGCAAAAATTTTCGGTCCGATCAAAGACTATGAGTGTCTGTGCGGTAAATACAAACGGATGAAATACCGTGGTGTTGTTTGTGAAAAATGCGGTGTTGAAGTTACACAAAGTAAAGTGCGTCGTGAGCGCATGGGACATATAGAATTAGCAACTCCGGTTGCGCACATTTGGTTTTTACGCTCACTGCCTAGTCGTATTGGAAATTTGTTGAATATGACTTTGAAAGATGTTGAGCGAGTTCTTTACTGTGAAGCTTACGTCGTAACTGACCCACAAGAAACTACGCTGGAAGAGGGACAGGTTCTTACGGAAGAAGCTTACCAGGCAGCTCTAAATGAGTTTGGGCCAACATTTAAAGCCGGAATGGGTGGTGAGTGTATTTTAGAGATGCTTCGTAAAATTGACCCTGATTTCTTGGGCAGAAAGTTGCGCAAAGAAATTAAAGAAACTTCGTCAGAGGCTGCGATTAAAAAATTAACTAAACGATTAAAAGTGGCTGAAGCTTTTCAAGATTCAATCAACAAACCTGATTGGATGATGCTTGCTGTGATTCCTGTGATTCCGCCGGATTTGCGCCCGTTGGTGCCGTTAGATGGTGGTCGATTTGCGACTTCGGATCTCAATGATCTTTACCGTCGTGTAATCAATAGGAATAATCGCTTAAAACGTCTTCAAGAGTTAAATGCTCCTGAAATTATTATCCGAAACGAAAAGCGGATGCTCCAAGAGTCTGTGGATGCGTTATTTGATAATGGTCGCCGTGGGAAGGTGTTCACTGGCCCCAATAAACGTCCTCTTCGCTCTTTGAGCGATATGCTTAAGGGCAAGCAGGGTCGGTTCCGCCAGAACCTTCTTGGTAAACGGGTGGACTATTCAGGCCGTTCGGTCATCGTTGTCGGTCCAAACTTAAAATTGCATCAATGTGGTCTTCCAAAGAAAATGGCGTTGGAATTATTCAAGCCGTTTGTTTACAACAAGCTTGAGGAGCGGGGCTTTGCCTCAACAATTAAGCAAGCAAAAAAACTTGTTGAACAAGAGAGTGTAGAGGTTTGGGACATTTTATCTGAAGTAGTGAAAGAGCACCCTGTCCTATTGAACCGTGCGCCGACACTTCACAGATTGGGTATTCAAGCTTTCGAACCGAGTTTGCATGAAGGTAAGGCAATTCTATTGCACCCACTTGTCTGCACAGCTTTCAACGCAGACTTTGACGGTGACCAAATGGCCGTTCACGTTCCGCTTTCAATTGAAGCTCAGGTTGAAGCTCGCGTATTAATGATGTCTACAAACAACATTCTTTCGCCTGCAAATGGAAAACCAATTATTAACCCATCACAAGATATTGTATTGGGTATTTATTGGATGACCCGTATGCGCCCGGGAGCAAAGGGCTCTGGGAAGGTGTTTGGTGGTATCGATGAATTAATTCACGCCTACGAAGATAAGCAGGTCGACTTACAAGCCGCAGTTAAATGTCGTATTGGCGAAAAAGTTCGCGAAACGACAGTTGGCCGAGCATTGTTGAGTGACATCGTTCCAGAAGAAGTTCCGTTCGAAGTTGTAAATCAAGTTATGACGAAAAAGCAAATTGCGTCATTGATCGACAAATGTTTCCGCGTAGCGGGGGCAAAAGCGACTGTAATTTTAGCTGATAAGATTATGGAACTTGGATTTACATATTCTACGAAGGCAGGAATTTCCATTTGCGTAGATGATATGCGAATTCCAAATGCAAAACAGAAAATGATTGAGGAAACTGAAAAACAAGTCCGTGAAATCCGACAGCAATACGACGAAGGTCTGATTACTGATGGTGAGCGCTACAACAAAGTTGTGGATATTTGGGCGCAAACTGCCGATCGTGTTGCTAAAGAAATGATGGGCAACCTTGAGAAACAAAAATTCGAAGTAAATGGAAAAACCGTTGAAGAAGCATCATTCAACTCAATCTATGTGATGGCTGACTCAGGAGCGCGGGGTTCCGCAGCTCAAATTCGCCAACTTGCGGGTATGCGCGGGTTGATGGCGAAGCCGTCGGGCGAAATCATCGAAGCTCCGATCACGGCAAACTTTCGCGAGGGGCTATCAGTTCTTCATTACTTCACATCGACACACGGTGCCCGTAAAGGTTTAGCGGATACAGCTTTAAAAACGGCAAACTCAGGTTACCTGACTCGTCGCTTGGTGGACGTCGCGCAAGATTGCATAGTAAGTGAGTACGATTGTGGAACAAAAGATGGCATGGCAGTAACCCCACTTATGGAAGGTGGTGAGATTATTCAACCTCTCGGGGAAAGAATTTTGGGTCGCGTGGCACTGGAAGACGTAAAAGATCCATATAACCATGAAACAATTGTTGCAGCAGGGGAAGAAATTGTTGAAGGTCACATCGCAAAAATTGACGAACTTGGAATCGAGGCCGTAACCATTCGATCAGTTCTAACTTGTGAATCAAAGCGTGGGATGTGCATGAAATGCTACGGTCGCGATCTTGCTCGCGGTAATATGGTGAACCTTGGCGAGGCTGTGGGAATTATCGCGGCTCAGTCGATTGGTGAGCCGGGTACGCAGCTGACAATGAGAACATTTCACTTGGGCGGTACGGCAACTCGCGCAGTTGAGCAATCCGTTCATGAAACTCGCTTCGACGGCACGTTGAAATTTGCAAATGTAATGGCTGTGAACAACAAACAAAATAAATTGACTGTCATGAATCGTAACGGCGAAGTGATCGTTGTCGATGGAGCTGGACGAGAGCGTGAACGTTTCAAGTTGGTTTACGGGACGATTTTGAATTTTAAAGAAGGTGATTCCGTAAAACAAGGCGACGTTGTTGCAGAATGGGACCCTTACTCAAATCCAATCATTACTGAAGTTTCTGGACGTATTATGTTCAAGGACATTGAAGAAGGCGTGACTGTTGCTGAACAAGTTGACCCTGTGACAGGATTCTCTACGAAAGTAATTACTGAGTCCAAGTCAGGGGATTTGAAGCCAACAATCATGATCGTTGATGATAATGGAAATGTTAAAAAATTCCCTGGGCGAGACGTTGAAATTCGTTATGTTATCCCAGTAGATGCGCAACTTCTTGTGGCTGATGGTGAAGATGTGTTTTCAGGCCAAGTGCTTGCGAAAATCCATCGCGAAACTACAAAAACGCGCGATATAACGGGCGGTCTTCCACGGGTTGCTGAGCTGTTTGAAGCTCGAAAACCAAAAGAAGCTGCAATTATCACTGAGATTGATGGATACGTCTCATTTGGTAAAGACTTGAAAGGCAAGCAGCGCGTGATCGTTACTCCAGACGTTGGGGAACAACGTGAATACTTGATTCCAAAAGGCAAACATGTGGCTGTTCGAGAAGGTGAGTACGTGAAGGCCGGTGAAGCCTTAATGGATGGATCAACAAACCCGCATGATATTTTGGCGGTTTTGGGTGACAAGGAATTATCCCAGTACATGGTAAACGAGGTTCAAGAAGTTTATCGGTTGCAAGGGGTGTCTATTAACGATAAGCATATCGAGATTATTGTTAAGCAAATGCTACGTCGCGTTAGAGTTGTAGACGCAGGAGACACAAAATTCTTACCAGGCGAGCAAGTTGAAAAAATGGAGTTTGAAATCGAAAATAGCAGGGTTAAAGCGGAAGGCGGTCAACCGGCGACTGTTGAGCCGTTGCTGTTGGGTATTACAAAAGCGTCTTTGAGCACGGAATCGTGGATTTCGGCAGCGTCATTCCAAGAGACCACAAAAGTTTTAACTGAAGCAGCAATTCAGTCTAGAACAGACGGTCTTCGCGGCTTGAAAGAGAATATTATTATGGGCCGCTTGATCCCTGCTGGAACGGGCCTTCAAGTCTATAAAAACTGGAAAGTTCAGGTGGAAGATTCGTCTGAAGCACCAGCCACTACATTGCCATTTGCAATGGGCGGGGTGACTACGCAAACGACTCAAACCCAAACTTGACGTGATGTGTATGTTTAGGTTACGTAATACATCCTGTTTAATTTTTTAGAAAGATAATGAAGGGATACAATGCCTACAATTAACCAGCTAATTCGACGTGAAAGAACACTTCAAAAAGCGCGGACAAAGTCACCAGCCTTGGCAGGTTGTCCGCAACGACGAGGAGTTTGTACTCGCGTATATACTACGACACCTAAAAAGCCGAATTCAGCTCTTCGAAAAGTTGCGCGGGTTCGTTTATCAAATGGTTATGAGGTAACGTCTTACATCCCGGGCATTGGCCACAATTTGCAAGAGCACTCTGTTGTTATGATTCGTGGTGGCCGGGTAAAAGATCTTCCAGGTGTTCGCTATCACATCATCCGCGGAGTTCTTGATACTCAAGGTGTTGCAAACCGCGCAAATGGTCGATCAAAATATGGCGCAAAACGACCAAAGAAAACGACTTAAGAAGGATTAAAAATGTCTAGACGTAAAAGTACTGCAAAAAGAGAAATTCTACCTGATCCAATTTACAACGACCTTGTAATTGCAAAATTTGTTAATACGATTATGGAAAGTGGGAAGAAAAGCATAGCTCAAGGCATTGTGTATGGTGCCCTGAATGAGCTTAAAGGAAAAGTCCAAAACGAAGAGCCGCTTACCGTTTTCAAAAAAGCCTTAGAAAATATTAAACCTTCATTAGAAGTGCGATCGCGCCGTGTGGGCGGTGCAACTTATCAAGTTCCCGTTGATGTTCGTCCGTCGCGAAGACTTGCATTAGCCCTCCGTTGGATAACCGACTATGCGCGCGAACGTGGTGAAAAATCTATGGCCCAAAGGGTTGCTGCGGAACTGTTGGATGCTTACAATAAGCGTGGCAACTCAATCAAAAAGCGTGAGGACGTTCATAAGATGGCCGAAGCAAACAAGGCTTTTGCTCACTACAATTGGTAACATTTAACTTGTATTGAAATTTGTTAAAATGACTCACATACGAGTGTGGTTTATCCCTGCCCTATTAATTTTTGAGAGTTTTGGAAAAACATGGGTGAATCGTCAAAGTCGGTAAGGCAATTTTCAGAATTAGAATGGTCTATTTTAAAAGGACGAATCATTGATATTGGCGCGGGGCCTGACCCTGTAACACCCGGTGCCCTCGGCTTTGATAAGCAGCAGGGTGATGCGAACAAAATCACTCAATTTCAACCGGGGTCGTTTGATTGTGTTTATTCATCTCACTGCTTGGAACATATGTTTGATCCGCGGACGACCATTTCAAATTGGTGGGATCTTGTAAAACCAAGTGGGCATTTATTTTTTATAGTTCCGGATGAAGATCTCTACGAGCAGGGGCAATTTCCAAGCGTATTTAATAATGATCACAAACATACGTTTACCATTTCAAAAAAGAAAAGTTGGTCGTCCAGCTCAATAAATGTGATAGATCTTTGCCAATCTCTTGCGGATGCTGAGATTGTAAAGCTACATCTTAACGACAGTGGTTATGATCGACGCATCGGAGGTCACGGCCCAAAGAAAAAGAGTAAGGCGATTGAGCTTGCAAGAAAGTTATATCGGAGTCTCCGTAAGCGTCACCTGATCCCGCGGCTGATTTTTGTAGAACGATGGTTTTCAAGGACGATTGGATGGGATCAACTGTACGGGAATGTTCTCGCACAAATCGAAGTCATTCTTAGAAAAAAGGCTTAGGGAAAGATCATGAAAATCTTGGCGATCAAATTGCGGCAGCTTGGTGATACTGCAATTTGGACGTCGGCACTACAAGCTCTGAAACAGCAGCATCCGAATTCAGAAGTTTGGGCTCTCACATACGACTCGAATCTTCCCGTTTTGGAAAAACATCCTGCGATTGCAAAAACTGTAGGCTTGAAAAAAAAATCGAATATAGAGCTGTTAAAAGCGCTTTTTGGCTTTAGAAAAGAGCACTTCGACTTTCTTTTGGGTTTTCACGCAACGACATCCTTGTGTCGTTGGGCTTGGTTGGCGGGTGCAAAAAAGAATGTTTTGCACCACCACAGTTGGGCTAAAACTCCGTTTTGGTCTTCAACTCCAATCAAAGAACCTGGAAAGTTGGAAAACGCGATCCTCAGGGACTATCAAATAATAAATGCAGTAGTCGGGGAGAAGATTCAGCCGGTTTCAACCCATATTGAAATCACCCCAGAGGAAAAAAGAATTGCAAAAAATAAAATTGGTCTTGAGAAAAAAGTCTTTGCATTCCTTCCAGGGGCAGCCCATCACCTGCGAAGATATCCAAAAGATCTTTGGGTGAAGCAAGTACGGAATGTCAAAAGCAGATCTGATTTTAATGCTATCGTTCTTTGTGATCCTGTTGTTTCAAAAGAGTGGGATCTGCCAAGTCTTTGCAAGGATTTGCAAATACCACTGTTTGATGATCTGTCATTGAGAGAGTTTATAGCAACATTGTCACTATGCACGGAATCCTTGGCAAATGATTCTGGGCCTGGTCATATATCGGTTGCATTGGGAATTAAAACACATTTTGTGTTTGGGCCTGGCTGTGTCGGAGATTGGCACCCTTACGATAAAAAGCAGCACCCACTTCATTGGGTAATGGTTGACTGCCGCAACGAAGGTCCTCGTGATCAAGAACAATTTCAATACTGTACCGTAGATCAATGCTCACATCATAATTGTATGCGACGACAGAATTTTAATCTGTGATTGTCTAATTCCTTGTCATCAAAAGGTTTTTTACGCTACATCTTTCCTATGTCATTTAGTGATCCTAAAACTATAGATGAATTGAAATGGACCCGAAATATCGGGATAATGGCCCATATCGATGCCGGTAAAACCACAACGACCGAACGCATTCTTTATTATACTGGGAAGAATTACAAAATAGGTGAAGTTCACGATGGCAATACAACCATGGATTGGATGGTTCAAGAACAAGAACGAGGAATCACGATCACTGCGGCTGCGACGACATGCTTTTGGCGCGATCACCGCATCAATATTATTGATACTCCGGGACACGTGGATTTCACAGTCGAGGTGGAGCGTTCACTTCGCGTGCTCGATGGCGCTGTTGCCGTCTTTGACGGAGTAAATGGCGTAGAGCCGCAATCAGAAACTGTGTGGCGGCAAGCAGATAAATATCGTGTTCCGCGCATTTGCTTTATTAATAAAATGGATCGAGTGGGCGCAGATTTCCAGATGTCTGTCGATTCTATTCGTGAACGCCTGGGTGCAAATCCGATTATCCTTCAGTGGCCCATCGGTACGGAAGAGAACTTCAGGGGACATGTTGATCTTTTAAAAATGAGAGCATTTATCTGGGTGGGCGAAGACAAAGATGCGAAATACCAAGAGACAGAGATACCCCCAGATCTCAAAGAAAAAGTTCAAGAACTACGAATAAAAACACTGGAAGCTATAGTCGAGTTCGATGATGAATTGATGGAGTCCTATCTCTCTGGCAAAGATATTCCTGAAGAGCAATTTATTGCGGCTCTAAGGCAAGGGACCATTTCATTAAAAGCGTTCCCAGTTGTCTTGGGCTCTGCATTTAAAAATAAAGGCATTCAATCTTTGCTCGATGCGGTTATTCATTACCTTCCGAGTCCGATGGATGTTCCGCCTGTTGTTGGACATAATCCTGAAAAACCGGAAAAAGAAATTATTTGTCGAACAGAATTTGACGAAGAAGTTGCAGCACTTGCATTTAAAGTCGCAACAGATTCTTACGGTAACCTCGTTTTTGTCCGCGTCTACTCAGGGGTAATTGAAACGGGGACGACTTTACTAAATACTGCCAAAGGCAAAAAGGAACGAGTTGGACAACTTGTGAAAATGCATGCAAATTCTCGCGAGGAAGTAAAAGAGCTCAAAGCTGGTGATATCGGCGCGATAGTGGGATTAAAGCTTGCGAGCACTGGAAACACATTGTGTTCGGTGAAACGCCCTGTAGCGCTTGAGCCGATTCGTTTCCCAGAGCCTGTGATCTCTGTTGCGATCGAAGCGAAATCGACAGCCGACCAAGACAAAATGCATACTGCAATCCAAAAGTTAATGAATGAGGACCCGTCATTCCAAATCCGAACTGACCCTGAAACGGGACAAACTTTAATTTCTGGAATGGGTGAGCTTCATTTAGAAATTATTATCGACCGGTTAAATCGCGAACACAAAGTTCAAGTAAACAAAGGAAGCCCACAGGTTTCTTACCGAGAGGCCATCGGGCAAAAAGCGGAAGGTGAAGGAAAATTTATTCGGCAGTCCGGCGGTCATGGTCAGTACGGACATGTTATTTTAAGGGTAGAGCCTCTTGAGCGCGGAAAGGGATTTGAATTTAAAAGTGCGATAAAGGAAGGCGTAATCCCAAAACAGTTTATCCCCTCAGTACAACAAGGCGTAAAAGAATCTCTTGAAAATGGTGTGCTTGCCGGATATCCGACCGTTGATGTTCGGGTTACTCTGGTCGGTGGAAGCTTTCATGATGTGGATTCCAGTGAAATCGCGTTTAAGGTTGCTGGATCTATGGGTTTAAAGGATGCGCTCCAAAAAGCGAAACCCGAGCTTTTAGAGCCAATCAGTAAGTTGGAAATTACTACCCCCGAAAGCTTTATGGGCTCAGTTGTTGGCGATCTTAATAGTCGTCGGGGTAAAGTCCATAATATAATGCCGCGCGGCAATGTTCAGATAATCAATGCGGAAGCCCCGTTGGCGGGACTATTCGGCTACGCTACCGATATACGATCTTTAACCCAAGGTCGTGCTACTTTTAGCATGGAACCCAGTCACTATTCACCAGTACCCCCAAAAATTCAGGTGGAAATTCTGACCCGGTTGGGTCGCCTGTAAACATTTGTTTTCCTTCTAAATTGTTTTTGACATTCGCGATGCGCCGGATGCATATTAGCCCATCTGTACAGGCCACTAATTAACCCGGGTGAATCTGTTACACATTTTATCGATTTTTTTAGGTGCTGTGTCTGTGTTTTTGCAGATCATTAAGCATCAAGAGGGAATTTTTTTATGCAAAGTCAGAAAATCAGAATTCGTTTAAGAGCTTTTGATCACAAGCTTCTTGATCAATCTACAAAAGAGATCGTTGATACGGCTCGACGTACTGGCGCTGTGGTGTCGGGACCAATTCCTCTGCCAACACGAATCAATCGCTACACAGTGTTGCGTTCGCCACACGTTGATAAAAAATCTCGTGAGCAATTTGAAATTCGAACCCATAAAAGATTATTAGATATTTTAGAACCATCACAACAAACAATCGACCAGTTGATGAAGCTCGATTTGTCTGCAGGCGTAGACGTCGAGATAAAACTGTCAACAGTATAGTTGGACCGCATAAGCGGTCACACCATTTAACAGCGCGGTCTTTAAGGTAGACTGCCACTATAAAGGAAGAGGTATGAGCGACGAGAAAACAACAGAGAACACAGGCGACTTGAAGCTTGCAGGTCTCTTCGCATTTAAAATTGGAATGTCCACAATTTACGACGGTGGCGTGGCAATCCCGGTAACGGCACTTCGGTACGAACCGATGATTGTTTCTCAAGTTAAAACAAACGAAAAAGATGGATACACAGCAGTTCAGGTTGCATTTGATCCAAAACGTGATGGAAGAACTTCGTTAGCGGAAAAAAACCATCTTAAAGGTACTGGCTTTGAAAATGGCGCCTATTTCACTAGGGAAGTTCGCCAAGATTTACCGGCTGGTATTGAAAAAGGGCAGAAAGTTTCCATTGCGAGCCTCGCAAAAGGGGACATGGTGAAAATCACATCAAACTCGAAAGGCCACGGGTTCGCCGGGGTTGTAAAACGCTATAATTTTGCAGGTGGACCGGCGGCTCACGGATCAGGTTTTCATAGACGTCCGGGGTCAGCGGGTAACCGGACATGGCCTGCTCGGGTAATGCCCGGCAAAAGATTTCCTGGCCATTTTGGTGACGAGGTTATCACAAATATTAACGTAAAAGTGTGCGATGTTATTCCGGATGAAAACGTCATTTTGGTTAAAGGCCCAGTTCCAGGCGCTGCCAACTCACTTGTTCGATTGTTGAAGATGTAGGTGTAGATTATGGCAAAAAATCAATTAGCAGTTTATGATTGGAATAAAAAAGAAGTTGGATCGGTGAGTGTTCCAGCAGAACTTATGGATACTCCGCTCCGTATGGACCTATTACAAGAAGTTGTTAAGTGGCAACAAGCTTGTAAACGGCAGGGTACTGCAAGCACTTTGAGAAAAGGTGAGGTTCGCGGCGGCGGCAAAAAACCATTCAAACAAAAAGGAACGGGCGAAGCCCGCCAGGGCTCAATCCGCTCTCCATTAATGGCTGGTGGAGGCATCACTTTTGGACCCAAAACTCGCGATTATTCATACACGCTTCCTAAAAAAGTCAAAAAAGCAGGCCTTAAAACGGCTCTTGCCCACCTTGCTCGCGAAGGGCGTTTGTTTGTTGTCAAAGACATGACCTCAAAAGATGGAAAAACAAAGGAACTGTCTGCACGTTTAAAAAAATTCGGCGTTGAAAAATCAGTACTTGTCGATGCCACAAGGGACGACCTTTTTAGTCGTGCTTCAAAAAATTTAAAAACATTCACGTACCAACCTGTTGCAGGCCTGAACGTATTTGATTTATTAAAATACGATTGCGCGATTGTAACGGAGTCTTCGTTTAAGGGGATTTTGGCAAAAGCAGGAATCACAGGAGCATAATATGTTTGGCGTTATTAAAAAACCTTTGGTTACAGAAAAAAATACGGTTCACAGCGCGGGTGGTGTTTATGCCTTCGAAGTTACGCGCAATGCACGCAAAGACGAAATAAAAAGAGCGATAGAGAAAGCCTTTAGAGTAAAAGTTGACAGCGTTCGCACAATGGTTTGTCGCGGACGTGAACGTCGCAGCGGAATGCAAAAGGTCAGCAAAGT
Source organism: Bdellovibrionota bacterium (assembly GCA_963169515.1). Taxonomy (GTDB): domain Bacteria; phylum Bdellovibrionota; class Bdellovibrionia; order Bdellovibrionales; family JAEYZS01; genus CAUJEF01. Next base: position 22,112 of record CAUJEF010000140.1, on the reverse strand, counting down.
TGCTTATTGGAAAAAAGCTCTCGTAAAACTCAAAGCCGGTGAGAAAATCGGTCTTTTTGAGGGGGTATAAAAATGGGAATTAGAACATACCGTCCAGTCACAAAAAGCTTAAGAGGCACAGTTAGTTTCGATTTTTCTGAAGTTACAAAAGCAAAACCAGAAAAGTCATTAACGGTATCCCTTCGTAAGGCAGGGGCCCGCAACAATACGGGCATAATTACGATGAGACACGTTGGTGGTGGACATAAGCGCAAATATAGACTCATTGATTTTAAGCGCACGAAATTAGACGTTCCTGGAAAGGTTGTGGCGATTGAATATGATCCGAATAGAACCTGCCGGATTGCGCTCATTCATTATAAAGACGGAGAAAAGGCTTACATACTTGCTCCGATTGGCTTAAACGTCGGTGATGAAGTTTTGTCTGGAGACAAAGCAGACATTAAGCCCGGAAACTCCCTAAAACTTGAGAACATTCCTGTTGGTACAATTATTCACAATGTTGAATTGCGTCCTGGAAAAGGTGGCCAGGTAGCAAAAGCTGCAGGCATCATGGCTTCGCTTGTTTCTAAAGAGGGAAAATATTGTTTAGTAAAGCTGCCTTCAAATGAAGTGCGAAAAGTATTGAGTGTTTGTAGAGCTTCGGTTGGACAAGTTGGGAATACGGACAATGAAAATATTAAAATTGGTAAGGCCGGTCGTCGCCGATGGCTGGGCGTTCGGCCAGCTGTCCGAGGTATGGCAATGAATCCTATCGACCACCCGCTGGGTGGTGGAGAGGGCGTGGGTAAAGGTCACCATCCGGTAACTCCATGGGGACAACCGTGTAAGGGCTATAAAACAAGGCATAATAAACGTACAAACAGCATGATTATAAAGCGTAGAAATCAAAAATAGATTTCTAAGTCCATTTGCTGAAGGGCAAGCGGGCAATAAAAGAAGGACAAAGTTAGGTAAGGAGAATTTGTGGCAAGAAGTTTAAAAAAAGGTCCATTCATTGATGACCATCTAGTGAAAAAAGTTGTGGTTGCAAACGAAAGTGGAAACAAAAAAGTAATCAAAACATGGTCACGTAGGTCTGTTATTATTCCTGATATGGTCGGCTTAACATTTGCGGTTCATAACGGCAGAAAATTTATTCCAGTATATATCGGTGAAAATATGATCGGACACAAACTTGGGGAATTTGCCCCCACCCGTGAGTTCCGTGGTCACCCTCTTAAAAAAGCTACTGAAACAACTAAAGAAGGTTAATGCGTATGGAAGTTAAAGCAAAATTAAGTTATGCACGAGTAGGGTCTCAGAAAGCCCGTCTTGTAGCCGATATGGTTCGCGGCAAGGATGTAAATGAAGCTCTGAAGACACTTGCATTCATAAATAAAAAGGGTGCGATCATGATTAAGAAATTGATCGAATCAGCGGTAGCAAATGCCGAGCAAAAGCAAGTGATCGATGTCGATAATCTCTACGTGAAGTCGATTTTTGTAGATAAAGGCCCAATTATGAAGCGTTACGTTCCTAGAGCTCAAGGTCGTGCGGCTGAAATCAGGAAGCAAATGAGCCACATCAATGTTGTGTTGGAAGAGAGGTAGTCGTGGGACAAAAGGTTAACCCGATAGGTTTAAGAGTAGGCGTTATCAGGACTTGGGATTCGCGATGGTTTGCAAAAGGTCCATTGTACGTGACTCAACTTCACGAGGATTTTAAACTTCGTAAATTTATTAAAGAAAAACTAAAACACGCAGGTGTTGCAAAGATCGAAATGGAGCGCGCTGCGAATAAAATTAAAATTACAATTTCAACAGCTCGCCCAGGTGTTGTAATAGGTAAAAAGGGAACCGGAATCGACAGCGTAAAGGCTGAGGTTCAAAAGTTAACAAAAAATGAAGTTTTCTTGAACATCCATGAAGTTCGCAAGCCAGATATGGATGCACAGCTAATCGCTGAAAACATTGCGATTCAATTGGAAAAGCGTATTTCGTGGCGGCGAGCGGTGAAAAAGGCAATGCAGGCGTCAATTCGTGTGGGTGTTCGTGGGATTAAAATTAAAGTGGGTGGCCGCTTAGATGGCGCCGAGATTGCGCGCAGCGAGTGGTACTCTGAAAAGAGTATCCCACTCCATACGTTGCGTGCGGATGTGGATTATGGAACGGCCGAGGCTTTAACCGGCTATGGTTTAATTGGGGTTAAAGTTTGGGTCTATAAAGGTGATATTTTAACTGCAAAAGAAGTAAGAGAGGGACAACGTGCTCAGCCCTAAAAAAGTTAAGTGGAGAAAACCACATATTGGCAGAAGAAAAGGTTACGAAACTCGAGGTAGTGATCTCACTTTTGGTGACTTTGCATTACAAGCGATTGAGCCTGGTTTCATCACTGACCGCCAGTTAGAAGCAAGCCGTATTGCAATCAGCCGATCAATCAAGCGGGGTGGAAAAATTTGGATTCGAATTTTCCCTCAGAAATCAATTACAAAAAAGGCAGCGGAAACTCGAATGGGCAGTGGTAAAGGTAACCCAGAATACTGGGCGGCCTCGATTCGTGCGGGCGCGGTTCTTTTTGAGATGAACGGCGTGACTCGCGAACAGGCCTTTGAGGCTTTCCGTTTGGCTGGCCACAAATTGCCTCTTAAAACGAAATTTTTGGCGAGGGCATAGTGTATGAAATTTAACCAAGTAAAAGATCTAACGGTTAACGAGTTAAGTAAAAAACTACGCGAATTAAAAGATGAGTCGTTCAGCTTGAAGATGAAAAATTCTTTAGGACAAGTGAACAATCCTCTAGAAATTCGTACAAAACGACGCGAAATTGCTCGAATTATGACGGCAATTTCGCAAAAACTAGGGAATTAATCTATGAGTCAAAATAGAACTGAAGGCCGTGGCCGACGTAGCGAATATACCGGGACTGTCATAAGTGACAAAATGGATAAAACCATCACAGTTGAAGTGGACAGGTATATGAAACATCAACGCTATGGAAAGTACATTACGAGCTTTACCACATTTAAAGTTCATGACGAAAAAAATGAAGCATCAACAGGTGATAAAGTGTTGATTTATGAGACTCGTCCATTGAGTAAAACAAAGCGATGGAAGCTAATTAAAATTATTGAAAAGGCTCCTAAGGAATTGGAAGTAGAAATTTAATAATCAGTTTGAACACTGATTAAATGAAAATTTGGCGGTAATTATATGATTCAAATGCAAACAAGATTAAAAGTCGCAGATAACTCCGGAGCGAAGGAGGTTATGTGTGTTAAAGTTTTGGGTGGCTCCAAGCGTCGCGTGGCAAGCATTGGAGATATTATTGTTGTCTCTATTAAAGAAGCGACCCCTCAGTCTAAAGTAAAAAAAGGCGACGTAGCCAAAGCTGTAATTGTTAGAACAAAAAGTAAAATTCGTCGTCCAGACGGCAGCTATATTCGTTTTGATGACAACTCGGCTGTATTGATTAAGCCGGATAAAGAACCGCTAGGAACACGGATTTTCGGACCAGTGGCAAGAGAGCTTCGTGCGAAACAATTTGTGAAAATTATCTCTTTAGCCCCTGAGGTTCTGTAAGAAAGGAAGCAATTGTGACACGACTGCAAGAAAAATATAGAAAAGACGTTATACCGAGCTTATCGAAACAGTTTCAGTATAAAAGCAATATGCAAGTTCCACGCTTGGAAAAAATCGTAGTGAACATTTGCATTGGTAAAGCTACTCAAAATCCGAAACTTATCACTCAAGCCGCAGAAGAACTCGGAATGATTACCGGTCAAAAACCAGTTATTGCAAAAGCAAAAAAAGCGATTTCGAACTTTAAGTTAAGACAAGGTTTACCAATCGGTTGCTATGTAACACTACGTCGCGAAAAGATGTGGTCATTTTTAGATCGATTGGTGAATTTGAGTTTGCCTCGCGTGCGTGATTTCAAAGGTATGTCTCCCAAAGGTTTTGATGGCCGTGGAAACTACAACATGGGTTTGAAAGAGCAAATCGTATTTCCAGAGGTTAAATTAGATAAAGTGACAGATGTGAACGGCATGAACATTACAATATGTACATCGGCAAAAAACGATGCGGAAGGGAAGGCTTTGTTAGCGGAACTCGGCTTTCCTTTCAGACAATAGGAGTAATCAGTGGCTAAGAAGTCTTTAAATGTTAAAGCAAAAAGAAAACAGAAGTTCAGCACTCGAGAATATAATCGCTGTCCAATTTGCGGTCGCCCTCGAGCTTATTTGAGAAAGTTCGATATGTGCCGTTTGTGTTTTAGAGGGATGGCTTCAAAAGGAATGTTGCCTGGCGTAATTAAGGCCAGCTGGTAAGAGGTAAGGAAATGGATACAACAGCAGAATTTTTAACCCGAATTAGAAATGCTTCGATTGCAAAGCACACAAAAGTAGATGTGCCTAGCTCGAATACGAGAAAAAGAATCGCACAACTCCTTCAAAAAGAAGGTTTCATTCGAAATTTCAAGGTCGTTAACGACGGTAAGCAGGGGATGATGCGTGTCTATTTGAAATATTCTGATAAAGGGGTTCCGGTTATTCAAGAAATTCAGCGCGTGAGTAAGCCGGGAAAGCGTATGTATGTTCATGCGAACAAAATCCCATCGGTTCGTTCAGGATTTGGAATAGCTGCAATTAGTACAAGTAGGGGAATTCTAAGTGGTGCTGCCGCCAAAGAACAAGGCGTCGGCGGTGAATATTTATTCAAAATTTGGTAAGAGGTTTTTATGTCAAGAATTGGTCGCAGTCCGATATTTTTTGAAAAAGGCGTTCAGGTCACTGTGTCTCCTGACAATGTGGTCACTATAAAAGGTGGTAAAAGCACTCAGACGATTCGCTTGAGTGCAAATATCGCGGCAAAGGTGGATGGCGATCATGTCGTTCTCACTCGTAAAAACGAAGAAAACGAAACAAAATCTTTGCATGGTATGTATAGAGCGCTTCTTAGCAACGCTGTAAAAGGGGTTACGAAGGGCTTTTCAAAAGACCTAGAGTTGGTAGGAGTAGGTTACAGGGCCGCAGTTAAAGGAAAGCAGCTTGAATTAACATTGGGTTTTAGCCACCCGATCACCTATGCAATTCCAGAGGGTGTTGAAATTAAAGTTGATAAACAGATTAATATTACAATCACAGGAGCTAGTAAACAGTTGGTGGGACAAGTAGCCGCGGAAATTCGTGATTTTAGGCCGCCAGAACCATACTTGGGCAAAGGTGTGAAATACGCAAACGAAAACATACGACGTAAAGCCGGTAAAGCTGCTGGTAAATAGAGGTTAATATGAAGTTAAAAGTACACAAGTCGACTGCAAAAAAGCGATCAGCGCGATTGAAAAAGAAAATGCGGATTAGAAAAAAGCTTTGGGGTACGTTAGAGCGTCCTCGGCTGGCAATCTATCGCAGCCTAAGACATATCAGCGTTCAAGCGATTGACGACATCACCGGAACTACTTTGGTTGCGGCTACAACTCAAGATTTAAAAGCAACTTCAAACAAAGAAGGTGCGGTTGCTCTTGCAAAAGAGTTTGCAAAGCAAGCTTTAAGTAAAAAATTGGACAAATTTGTATTTGATCGAAGTGGTTATTTGTATCACGGAAGGGTGAAAGCCTTTGCAGATGCAGCCCGTGAAGCAGGGCTAAACTTCTAAACTATTAACTTAGGCCGTTGGGTGCGGCATGGAGAAATTAAGTGAGCGAAAAACAAGATAGAACTGAAAGAGCTGAGAAAAAAGAATTCGAAGAAAGAGTTGTGTCCATTCGTCGTTGTGCAAAGGTTGTGAAGGGGGGACGTAGATTTTCTTTCTCTGCGTTGGTGGTTGTCGGTGATGGAAACGGAAAGGTTGGCATCGGACTTGGCAAAGCTAACGAAGTTCCAGAGGCAATTGGAAAAGCAGGCCGATGCGCCAAAAAAAATGTAAGGTTCATGGCAATCAAAGAGGGAACAATTCCACACGAAGCCATTGGTCGCTATGGCTCAGCAAAAGTGATGCTGATGCCGGCGAAACAAGGTACTGGTGTTATCGCGGGCGGTGCGGTTCGTGCGGTTCTTGAAACTGTTGGAATTAAGAACATTCTTACAAAACTCGTTGGAACGAGTAACCCGCATAATGCAGTTCGTGCGACACTCAACGGTCTTGCTCAAATGTTGCAAGAAGAACAAATAAAAGCTCTACGTAAAGAATAATAGGAAACAAAGGATTTTTATGGCGAAGGTTTTTGTAGTTAAACAAATCAGAGGTTTAAGGGGCTGTACAGACTCTCAAAGGGAAACGATGAGGTGTATTGGTCTTCGTCGTATTGGTCACACAGTTGAAGTAAACGATACGCCGGCTAATCGTGGTCAAGTTTATAAGGTTCAACACTTAGTTGAAGTTCAAGTAAGGAAATAATCATGGGCAATCTTTTATCGAAACTAAAGGCAAATAAAGGCGCGACTCATTATCAAAAACGTTTGGGCCGCGGTCCGGGCTCCGGATACGGGGGGACATCTACAAAAGGTCACAAAGGACAATTCGCAAGAACGGGTGGCGGAGTTCGACCAGGTTTTGAAGGTGGTCAAAAACCGATGCATATGAGGATCCCGAAAACTGGATTTTCTAATGTTGATTTCGAAGTCGTATTTAATATTGTAAATCTTGCTCAATTAGAAAAGCTAACGGGTGAAGTGACCCCAGAAGTTTTGAAAAAGAAAAAATACGTTAAAAGAATGGGGCCGGTTAAAATCCTCGGGAATGGAAAGCTCACAAAAGCATTAACTGTAAAGGCACACAAATTCAGCGCATCTGCAAAAGCTGCAATTGAAAAAGCAGGTGGCAAAATAGAGATTATCAACTAGTACGGAGGTTTCATCTGTGTCTGGCGTCCAAGGGCTGATTTTAAATCAGGAACTAAGAAAACGAATTCTTTTTACTGTAATGATTCTTATTATTTACCGAATCGGCGTGCACATTCCAACCCCAGGTGTAGACGGAACAGAGGTGATGAAGTTCTTCCAACAAACGGGTGGGATTTTTAACCTTTTTAATACATTCACAGGCGGAGCGCTTGAGCGATTCAGCATCTTCGCATTGGGGATCATGCCTTATATTTCAAGCTCAATTATTTTTCAGCTTCTGACATCGGTGGTCCCAGCCCTGGAGTCTTTGAAGAAAGAAGGGACCCAAGGACAAAAAAAGATCACTCAGTATACAAGGTACGCAACTGTTGCCCTTGCGGTTATTCAGGGCTATGGAATTTCAACTTTTTTGAAAAATACATCGAGCCCAGATGGTCATCCGCTCGTTTATGCATCCAGTGTTGGAATTATTCCGTTTGAGGTTATGACAATCATCACGCTAACGGCAGGAACCTGCTTTATTATGTGGATAAGTGAACAAATCACTGAACGCGGTATCGGAAATGGCTCAAGTCTTGTGATCTTTTCAGGTATCGTTGCGGGGGTTCCTGCAAGCGGGCTTAAGATGCTTGAACTTGTTAAAACGAACCAAATGGTTGGGTTGGGTGCGATTGCGATCCTTGCATTTATGGTTCTGATTATTGGCATAATCATTTATTTAGAAACTGGACAGCGCCGAATTCCGATCCAGTATTCGCAAAGACAGATGGGACCTCAGGGATCTCTGTCGACGCCATCGAGTTACTTGCCTCTGAAAATTAACTTCTCAGGAGTTATACCACCAATTTTTGCAAGTAGCTTATTGATGTTTCCCTCAACCATTGCGCAGTTTACGAATGTTCCTTGGGTTGTGGCTCTTCGGGATGCATTGTCACCGACAGGTTTGTTATTCAATTTTACGTTTATTGGCTTAATAGTATTTTTCTGTTTTTTTTATACAGAAATTGTTTTTAACCCGAAAGACGTTGCAGAAAATTTGAAAAAATACGGTGGTTTTATTCCTGGAATTCGAGCTGGACAAAATACATCTGACTATATTTTTAAAGTTTTACAAAGAATTAATGTGGCGGGTGCCGCGTATCTAAGCGTGATATGCGTCTTACCGTCGTTGCTTCAACACAAAATGGGCGTTCCATTTTACTTTGGCGGAACAAGTATTTTGATTGCTGTGGGTGTTGCTATAGATACGACACAACAGATTCAATCTTACTTGATTTCTCAACAGTATGAAGGTTTTTTGAAAGGCAAGAAAATCCGTGGCAGGAGGGTACAATATTGAACCTCATTCTGTTTGGCGCTCCAGGATCAGGTAAGGGCACCCAGTCTGCACTGTTGGTAGAGAAAAATACTTACAGGCATTTTAGCACGGGCGATTTGTTTCGGGCTGCAATTAAGAATCAAACAGAGTTGGGCAAATTAGCCAAAAGGTTCATGGATCAAGGACAGCTGGTTCCAGATGAAATTACGATTGGCTTAATTCGCGAGGTTTTAAAAAAGTTAAAGAAAAACGAGAGCTTTATCCTTGATGGATTTCCTAGAAATTCAACGCAGGCCGAGGCCTTAAATGAACTGCTTACTCAGCTTAGCTTGAAGCTGGATATGGCAGTTTTCTTAGAAGTAGATAAAAAGCTGCTAATTAACCGTTTGACGGGGCGGCGAGTGTGTAAAAATTGTGGGGCTGTCTACCATATCGAGACCAAGCCCCCTCAAAAGGAAGGCATTTGCGACGTCTGCGGTGGCCAGGTTATTCAAAGACCTGACGATAAGGAAGATGTCATAGAAAATCGGTTGAACATATACGAAGATAATACCGCCCCGTTAAAGGACTATTACCGAAAAAAAGGGCTGTATATTGAGGTTGATGGAACGGGTGGTCAAGATCAAGTTTATCAAAGGATTTCGAAGGTTTTAGATGCCTAAGAAACATTTGAAAACGCTTGAATCGAAGCGTTGGCATAGAGTATGCTGTGCGGCTTACAAGCCCTAAAAATTTATTAGAGGAAAGTTATGAAAGTTCGAGCTTCAGTTAAGAAAATTTGTAACAAATGTAAAATCATTCGTCGCCGGGGCATAGTGCGCGTGATTTGTGAAAATACTAAACATAAACAAAGGCAAGGATAATCAATGGCACGGTTAGCAGGTGTTGATTTACCAAGAAATAAAAGAGTTGTCGTTGCACTTACGTATATTTACGGAATTGGAAACACAACTGCGCAAAAAATTTGTACGGAGGCGGGGTTTTCCGACAGTCTTCGGACAGATAATTTAACTGATGCTGATATTGCAAAAGTTCGTGAGATTCTAGAGAGAGATTTTAAAGTGGAAGGTGATTTGCGCAAGGACGTTTCGCTTTCAATAAAACGTTTGATGGATTTGGGATGCTATCGTGGTGTTCGTCATAGGAAGGGTCTTCCCGTTCGCGGTCAGCGTTCGAAATCGAATGCGCGTACACGTAAAGGCCCAAGAAAAACGGTTGCGAATAAGAAAAAAGCGCCAACGACAGGTTGATGATTTTAATTTGATTGCTAGCTCGATGGAGATTTAAAAATGGCTGAACAACAACAAGAAAAAAAAGCGCCCGCAAAGAAAAAGGTGAAGCGAAACGTCCCAACGGGAGTTTGTTACATCACTGCAGGATTTGGAAACATCATCGTTACGATGACAGATCCTACAGGAAATACGATTGCTTGGTCGAGCGCAGGAAAAATGGGATTTAAAGGAAGCCGTAAGGGTACGCCCTATGCAGCTCAAGTTACAGCGGAAGACGCCTGCAAAAGTGCCGCTGATTCAAACTTAAAATCCGTAAACGTACTGGTTAGTGGTCCTGGGGCAGGTCGTGAGACTGCCCTCCGTGCGCTTGCGGCGGCTGGTATCCGAGTGATGACCATTAAAGATACGACACCCGTTCCACATAATGGATGCCGTCCCCCTAAAAGAAGAAGAGTTTAATTTTTTAAAACCAAATCGTATTTGCCCATGGGCAAATCGGATTTTTGATAGTTATTTGTGAAGAAAAAGAGGAGAAGTCATGCAAGAATCCTATTACAAATTTTGGAGAGATCTCATTAAGCCGAAAAGCTTCGAGATCGATCGCGATTCCCTAAAATCTACATACGGAAAGTTTGTGGTTCGCCCCCTTGAAAAGGGCTACGGCGTTACAATTGGGAACTCGCTTCGTAGAATCTTACTGAGTTCGATGATGGGTTCTGCTGTTTCTGCGGTTCGCTTTGATGGCGTGTTGCATGAGTTCTCGACCATTCCAGACGTAACGGAGGATGTGACGGACATTATTTTGAACTTAAAATTGGTGCGCTTCCGCAAATATAATGCTGAACCAACTACGCTTCGAATTGTAAAAGACGGGCCTGGCACGGTCACAGCTGCGGATATTCAGTTGAATGATAACATTGAAGTTCTGAACCCAGATCAACACATTTGTACGCTTGGTAAAAACGGAAAACTGAATGCAGAGGTTGTTGTTCAGTACGGTCGTGGATATGTTTCTGCAGAAAATCAATCACAGGGTCTTCCCGTTGGATTTATTGCAATCGATAGCTTATATACCCCGGTAAAGCGTGTGAACTACACTGTTTCAAATGCACGTGTTGGGCAAAGAACTGACTATGATGCATTGACTCTTGAGATTTGGACTGACGGTTCACTAAAGCCAGAAGAATCATTAGCTCTCAGCTCGAAAATTATGAAAGAACAGTTACAGGTGTTTATTGATTTCGACGAAGCAACCGAACCGGAAACTTCGGAAGAGAAAACATCCTCTCCTAAATTGAATGAAAATCTTTTTCGATCAGTCGATGATTTGGAACTTTCAGTTCGTAGCGCGAACTGTTTGAAAAATGCAAACATTCGTTACATCGGTGAGCTTGTAACTCGATCTGAAGCAGAAATGCTTAAAACGAAAAACTTCGGCCGCAAATCACTAAATGAAATTAAAGAATTGTTATCTGAAATGGGATTGTCTTTGGGAATGAAAATTGATGGGTGGCCGCCTCCCGGGTGGAATCCAGAAACTCAGAGAAAGCCGAACTAATTAATAGAGGTAGGATATGAGCCGACATGCAGCGCGTACACAGCGTTTTGGAAGACCAAAAGATCAAAGAATCGCAGTAGTTCGTGGTTTAGTTTATTCATTGGTTGAACATGGTCGTATTAAGACAACTTTGGCAAAAGCAAAGGAGTTGCGTCGTCACGCAGAGAAGGCTATTACCGTTGCAAAGCGTAACACTCTAAACGCGAGACGGGTTTTGCTATCGAAATATCCTAGCCCGAAAACAATTCAAACTCTTTTTTCAGACTTAGCCCCACGATTTAAAGACCGCAACGGTGGCTACACTCGTATTGTAAAAGCCGGAAATCGTCCGGGAGACAATGCACAAGTTGCCTATATTGAATGGGTTGATTACGAAGTTAAAAAACTTACTGGTGAAGACGCAAAAGGCGTGAAAGCTGCAAAAAAAGCAAAAGCTTCGAAAGTAGCTAAACCAAAAAAAGAAACAAAAGCGGAAGTAAAAACAGCCAAGAAAGCTAAAGAATAGTAAATGGCTAAGCAAGGCAGTTTTGGAAAAACTGCAATGTTTGTTGTAGGCCTTTTTGCTGTTGTTTTTTTTGTTTATCAGTTTATTTCCAGTAGCTTAGATAAAGAAACACCGTCTGAAGTCGTCAATGATCAATATGAGCAGATGCGACACGATGGTGTTCCGCGCTTTGAATCTAAATTGATTGAGGGCGAACCATATGTTCTCAAACCAAGTGCAAACCATAAAGTACTAATCATCAACTTCTGGGCATCGTGGTGCGGTCCCTGTGTAGATGAGTTTCCTTCCATGATTAAGCTTGTGAAGCATTTTAATGGAAAGGTCGGCCTTATTGCAATATCCATGGATTCCAATAAAAAAGAAATGCTCGATTTTTTAGATATTTTTAAAGCACGAAGAGAAAATCATTTTATTTTTGTTTGGGACCCCGAGATGAAAGTTGCGGACCAATTCGGAACGAGCAAATTGCCAGAGTCCTACATTGTGACTAGCGATTTAAAGTTGATAAAGAAGGTCGCTGGTTCCATAGATTGGATGGATCCACAGGTCTTGAGTATGATAGAAGGCCTACTATAGTATTCCAACGCGAATTTTAATTACAGTCCAGGCCATTTGCAGACCGTCTTTTATCGGATTTACGCGACTTTCATTTTGATGCTCCCACTGTACTGGGACTTCAATCATCGTAAGTCCGTGAGCTTTCGCACGGAAGAGAAATTCAACATCCCATGCAAATCTATTTACTTTTAGTTCTGACAAAATGGGTTTTATGTAAGCCATGTTGAAGAGCTTAAATCCGCACTGAGTATCCTTGAACTTCAATCCCGTGATTGATCGGACAAAGAAATTAAAGAGTTTTCCCAAGTGTTCGCGCAGAAATGATTGGTGGGTCCTGATGTCGCTTTCAGGTAGATCTCGCGATCCAATTGCAATGTGTGAAGTCGAAGATTCAAGATATTTTCTGAGCTTGTTAAGTTCGGTCCAAGGGGTTGCCATATCTGCATCGGCCATTAGCGCGTATTCGCCTTTGACATTCATAAGTCCAATTCGTACAGCGTGGCCTTTTCCGAAATTCTTTCCACTTTCAAGCACCTTGACTGTTGAATATTTCTTTGCAAAGTTTTTGCAAATCTCGACTGTGTTGTCCGACGAGCCATCGTCAATCACAATGACTTCGTGTATCGTAATATTTTTAAATTCCCCAGCTGAATTTAAAGCCATGAGTTTTTCAATCGTAGCAGGCAGTCGGCGGCTTTCATTAAAGGCGGGAATAACTATAGAAACATTCATTTATCCTCCGGTGAAATAGACTTAGATTTTAATTTTGGCATGAAGGTATGATAGGCTCAAGTACATGAATGTTTTAGTTACTGGTGGTGCAGGGTATGTCGGTAGTCATTTTTGCAAAATTGCAAAACAAAATCATCTCGAGCCAATCGTTTTGGACGACCTAAGTACGGGTCATGAGAGATTTGTTAAATTTGGGCCATTTGTTAAGGCCAGTATTTTAGATACAAAAACCGTTACTGAAACGCTTCGAAAATATAATGTACGAGCGGTTTTTCACTTCGCGGGAAAGGCTTTGGTTGGTGAGTCCGTTCAAAAGCCAGATCTCTATTTCCATGTGAACGCAGAAGGGACACGATCGGTTCTGAGCGCCATGAAAGAATGTAATATAAAAAAAATTGTCTTTTCTTCGAGCTGTTCCACGTATGGTGTGCACAATGAGAAAATATCAGAACAGACATTGCAGGCGCCGGTAAGTCCCTACGGTGAATCTAAGCTTAATGCCGAAAAGGAAATTTTGAAGTACCAGGAAGAAAATGAATTTCAAATCGCAATTTTGAGATATTTTAATGTTGTTGGCTGTGACCCTGACGGTGAGCTTTGGGAAGATCACAATCCTGAGACGCACATTGTTCCAAACATAATGCAGTCAATGAAAACGAATGACGTTTTCTCTATTTTTGGTAATGACCATGAAACGCCTGATGGGACTTGCGTCAGGGACTATGTCGACGTCAATGATCTTGCGGAAATTCATATCGAGGCACTTAGAAGGGCAGAAATGGGGCCGCTTATTTCAAACGTGGGAAGTGGAAACGGGCTCTCGATTTTAGAGGTCATTAACAAGTGTGAAAATATTTTTGGAAAAAAATTGACAGTCCAAAATTGTGAAAAGCGCCCAGGGGATCCTCCGGTATTAGTTGCAGATGTGACACATTTTAGAAAATGGTACACTAGGGATTTGACTTCATTTGAAAAAGTACTTTCAAATCTAAAGCGCAATTTTTAATTTTTTGAACCAGTTATAGAGGCAAGTGGAAAACCGATTCCAAATTGGGCGAGGCCTTCACCATTTACTAGGTTGTAAGAGGCATAAATATGAAATTCAGTGGCCCATACAAACATACCAAAGCCAAATAACAATCCATCAGATCCGCGCCCAGCTCCTTCGCCTGTAACACCTGAGCTTAGTCCAATTCCCACTTGAATATAAGGAATAAAAAGGCCTTGCCTGTATAGATATTTCCCATTTACGCCACCGCCGAGGTTGATCCCAGAAGTATCGTCCCCCCTATCAACACCCGAAATGTACCCCAAGCCAGCTTCGACAGCCCAGCTGGGCCACATATACATAAAATTTACGCCTAAATTTGAAGTGAACGGATTGTTGGCTCCAAGATTAGCGCTCCAATCGGCAAGCGATGAGTTGTATGGCAGTGTAAGCGCAGCAATAATCAGTAGACGTTTCAGCGACACATTTGTCTCCAATAGCAATTAATAAGTATAGTCGTTTTTCTCAAGTTGAATCAGTCCTGTAATAGAATTGATTCGAAGTAATACAAATTCATTTTTTTGTCTCGGACTGGAACGGAAAGTTCAAGTTTATATGTCGAACTTTCCGATAAGGGTACTAGACCAAGGTCCTAGGATGCTAGGTCTAAGTGAGGGACGTATGTTGCGCAATAAATATTTAAAATATATGTTGTTTGCGCTTTCTGTAAGCCTAATGGGTTGTCCAGAAGAAGGTACAGTCACTGAGGGCTCTACAACTGGAGATTTCATAGCACCTCCACCCGCAGAGGATACGGTTTGTGAGCCGTTTGACGGTGAAACGTTGCCGGGCGCAGCCCACCATGGTGTGAAAGGCATACTTTATTACAGAGGAATAAATGACCCACCATTCACTAGCGTTGATGATTATTTTGCTAACGGCGTACTTCTTCCCGATGCGCTTCTTTATCTGAATCAGCTCCATATTCCAACACGTCCGTTTGATAGAGGTTTTGTAACACAAGCGGGTGAGCCTTTACAAACTCCCGAGGGGGATATGTTATATGAATGGTTCGCCGTGCATTTTAGTGGTCGATTGACTTTGGCACCAGATCAACCAGAGGGTTTGTACGAGTTCTCCCTTCTTGCTGACGATGGTGCGATTATGAGGGTAGATGACGGCAGTGGAAATATGCAAATCCTTGTAAATAATGACGGAACACATTCAACAAGAATGGGCTGTACAAGTGCTGCAGTTTATTTGGATCATCAAAACCCCGTGCCGTTTGTTGTCGATTACAATCAGGGTCCTCGTTACCATATAGCTCTTGTGGTGTTGATGAGACCGTATGGTAGCCCTACGGATCCTTCCTGTGGCACCCAAGGAAACAGTTTGTTTTTTGATTCGACCCAAGATCCACCGGTACCAAAGCCTGCGTATGATGCAATTTTGAGCCGCGGTTGGACGCCTGTGGCACCGGCAAATTACCTGCTGCCTGAAGAGTCAGAAACGAATCCGTGCAACCAGGTTGCTCCGATAATTACAAATGTAGCCGCAGGAGCGATAAACCAAACCTCAGTCACGGTTTCATGGGTAACCGATATCTTTGCGACATCGCAGGTGCAAATTACCAATGCCGCAAATGGGAACATAATTACAACCCCAATAGACACAAACTATGTACAACTTCATTCGAAAAAGGTTACAGGACTTACACCTAACACTTTGTACAGGGTTAGGGCGATCTCGCAGTCGAGTTCAGGACTTTCGACCCAGTCGGTTGAAATATTGTTTAGAACCTTGCGCTAAAATAGTGTTAACAACCTGAATTCTCTAGTTAAATTTTCCGATAAGAGACTTATATGAGGGTCAAGAAGCGCTTTTCAATTCGATATAAGTTTCTTGCAGTGATCACACTGCTTCTTATTCTTTGTGTTGGTGCGTATCTTTTGATCGCGGTTGATGCACTTAAGCTTGATAAAGAAGAGCTTGTTTTCGACTACAAGAGAAGTTTAGTCACCACTGTGGCAAGTGAAGCCGAATCTCTTCTTAAGAAGTCATTGGATAATATAAAACTTGTCGCACATTTCTTTAAAAACCGTGATGGAACTAATCTTAAAATAGTAGAGGGCATTCTTGAGGCAGATTCTGACGTCATTTTTGTATCTGGAAGTAAAAATTTTAAAGACTTCGACACTGTATTTTATCAAAATTCATCTTACTTTGATACCTATGCAGTAAGTGAGAAATACTTCAATGAAGAATTAATTCGTAGTCGTCCCATTCCAGTCGATAAAATTCAAAAAAATGGTGAGGCAATATGGAATGCGACCATTGTGGACGGGCCCCCACTGATCGGTTTTGGTAAAAGTATTGTTGAAGAAAATGCTCAGGGTCAACCGATTGGTCAATTTGCCATTGTTACTTACATACGCGCAGACAAGATTCTCAAAACTTTGCAGCAGGTTCGATTGAACGAGGTTTTTGTTTTGAATCAAGATGGTAGTGTTCTGGTTCATTCAAATCCATTTGTTATGCAAAATCGAAATTTCTACAGCGACGACCCAATTTTTTTGCGGGCGAAATCTGATAGTATGAAGACATCCGCGTTTAAATATGACAATGATAAAATGTTGGGTGCGTATTCGAAATCTTATAAAGATCAAATTTTTGTTATTTCAAAAGTTTCAGTAGAGAAAGCATTTGCCTCAGTTCGGCGCTTGATCTACAGGTCTTTATTGTTTGCACTTATTGTTTTTTCGTTAGCGTTTATTGCAGCTATTTTATTTTCCAGATCTCTGACGCGACCAATTGAATCGTTGACCTTGGGTATGAGAAAAGTTTCAGACGGTGATTTGACCACCCAAATCCACGTCAATACACGTGACGAAATTCAACTCCTAGCAAAAAATTTCAACACCATGATCCGAGATTTAAAAACCTCTAGAGAAGAATTGGAGGAAATCAACAGGGACCTTGAAAATAAGGTGAAAGAAAGGACTAAGGAACTTCAGGAGCGTAACGAAGCCGTAAAAAAGGCGCAGGAAGCTCTCTTGCGGACAACGCGTCTTGCGGCAGTTGGTGAAATTGCTGGTAATACCGCTCACGAAGTGTTGAATCCATTAACCGTGATGATGACAAAAATTCAGAAGCTAAAAAGCCGTTTAGAAAATCACATTATTTCAGAAGCACGCTTTCTTAAAGATCTTACGAGTAGTTGGGAAAAAGATTACGGCGAGGGCGGATTTAATCAACTTGTAGAAGCCTGGGAAGAGCCATCGAAAGTAAGGCCACAACAAACCCTCTGGGAAGAAGATATAGAAAACTTGAAAAAGATCGGCACAGACCTTCATGCCGAATATGAGACCTTAATGTCGGAAACAGATTTTTTGATTCGTGAAGGTATGCGCATTAATAAGATCGTTCAAAAAATGCGCTCCTTAAGCGCCATCAAGGCAGATCCAAAGCCGCATAGTGTTTCAAAGTTATTAAGTGATTCTGCAAAAATTATGGCAGATCTCGCTTCACAAATTGATGCAAAAATATTGGTTGTGGGCGATGGAGATTGCATTGTCATGGTAGATGAAGACGAGTTCATTCAGGTGATGGTAAATCTTATTCGAAACTCATTGCATTCCATTCGATCTCGTAAGCAGGCTGACTCGACGTTAGAGGGCCAGGTTACTTTAAGGATGGGAAAAAGCGGAAAAAATGCAATCCTAGATATCGAAGATAACGGGGTTGGTATTTTAAAAGAAAATCACGGAAAACTTTTTGAAAGTCAATTTTCCACAAAACCAAATCACGAAGGCACAGGATTGGGTCTTGGGATTAGCCGTCGGTTGATTCGGGCATTTGGTGGTGATCTCTATCTTAAGTCTTCAAGCTTCGAAGGGACGGCATTTGTCATTCAACTTCCTTTAACTGAAATTATTCAGATGAAGGAGCCCGCATGAGTAACGGTGCAAAAAAAGTCTTAGAACAGACAATTTCAAATGTAGTCCCAGCATCCAGTAATAAATGGAACAATCGCATCCTGGTTGTTGAAGACGAACCAGGAATCGCGAGTTCTTATAAAGATATCCTTGAAGCGAACAGCAATGTGATACCAATGATTCGATCATCTAGAGGGAGTCCACAGCCTTTGGTGGCTCAACACCAGGTGATTAGTTTTAAGGTCACAGTGTGTTCAAACGCACTTGAAGGGCTTACAGAGGCAAAAAAAGCATTTGAGCAAGGGCAACCCTATGCACTTGGATTTTTTGATGTGAAACTGGGAGAGGGGATGGATGGTATTGAGCTGGTAAAAGAAATCCAAAAATTCGACCCCGAAATATATGCTGTTTTTGTGACAGCCTATAATGATAGAAGCATTGAATCTATTCACAAACTGTTGGGCGAAGACAAGGCAAATCGGTGGGATTATTTGAACAAACCGTTTTACGAGGGTGAAATTTATCAAAAGGCAAGAAATTTTGTGAGCCTTTGGAACTTACAAAAAGAGGCGGTTGAAAAAAATAAACATATTACGAATTTGCAAAAGAAATTATTTGACAGTGAGAAGCTTACGGCAGTTTCAGCAGTTGCTCGCGGTGTAACACACGAGTTTGGAAACATATTACTTTCGATAATGGGACGGGCAGACATGAGCCGTAATCAATCGCAAGATCAAATGAACCAAGCAATGGAAAAAATTTTGGAAGCTTGCAATAGAGCAACAGATATATTGGATAAATTTAAAAGCCTTTCAGAACCGAGTGGAGTGGAATCAAAAAAAGAAATGGTGTCGATAAACAAAATTATTGATGATGCAATTGACCTTCTTGAGCACAGGTCTAAAGTTTCAAACATCAAAATATGTAAGATTAAAAACGATTCAGTAATGGCAAATGTCCATGCAACTCCGATATTGCAAGTCGTGGTAAATTTATCCATCAATGCCATGCATGCAATGCCCGGTTCAGGTCAGATAGATTATAGCCTGACAAGTTCAGGTGAAGACTTTGAAATAGTAATTCGTGATTATGGCACGGGGATCCCTGAAAATTTAATGCTGAAGGTGCTTGAGCCGTTTTTTACTACAAAAGGAAAACAAGGTACTGGCTTGGGCCTATCGATTTGTAAGGAGATAGTAGAGATTGAACACGAAGGTAAATTTACATTGAGAAATCATAGCGTAAAGGGTTTGGAGGTTGTTATTTCCATTCCTAAGAATTTGAAGGGGTAAGTCATGAGTCAAACAGCGACAGCGCAAAAGATTGTCCTGCAAAAGCCTAACTTCGAGGCACAACTACTTGTTGTTGATGACGACTTGATGGTTCTTGAGGTGCTTGTTGATTATTTAAAAAGCTTCGGTTTTACCAATATCACAGCGGTTAGCGAATCAAAAAAGGCACTGAAGATGATCCAAGATCCTAATACGCATTATGATTTAATTCTATCGGATTGGGAAATGCCTGAGGTCAGCGGACTTGTGATACTTCAGTCCGTTAGAAAAAGCGATTCAAAAGCACAAACGCGATTTATAATTGTAACAAGTCAGCAATCTATGGAGAGATTTAAGATTTCAAGAGCTGCTCACTGGCACGTAAATGCATATATTGTGAAACCGTTTAGGGCCACAGTATTAAAGGAAAAAATCTGGCAAGTGATGAACTGGTCAGGACTGGAAAATGAGAAGAAAGCTAAATGATGCCATTATTATTCTGTTGGTGCTTTTACCGCTTGAAGGTTTAGCACTCACATATCAAGAAAATTTCTCTAACCCAGCACATACATCAACATCGACTTTGGTTTGGAATCATTTTTTAAATCAGCTTCACCCGCCTCTACAGGTTTCAGGTTGGAATGATGGTAGCAACCACAATGATCCGTTTAGCGTTGGCGATGGGCGCCACGGTGTTTTTGACACAAGTACGTACGAAAGATTTGGAACGATAGTGGGGAATCAAATTAGAATTGATACAGACGCATACCCTGATTTGCAATTCACAAATTTCAACTTGGCAGATGGATGGGTTCTGCGCCCGACAGGTAGTAATCCGCTTATTATTCGAAGTTTGGGAAATATTCACATCGCTGGAAATATCGACTGCAGTGGAGAAAATGGCCAGGATCTTAATACAAACAATACCATCATTTCTGTAGGCGGTATAGGCCACTGTGGCGGTGCAAGCGGCGGGAATGGTGGAACGGACACAGTCGCTCCTCTGCCGGGAACAAGCGGGGGGGGATTCACGACGGGCGGTGGTGCGGGGCCTGCGGGCGGTGGGCTTGGCGGTGCGAGTGGTGCAGGCGGAGGTGCTTTTCGTCAACCAGTGACGCCAGGTCAGGACGGTACTAATCCAAACGGTGGCGCTATTGCTCTTGCCGGATTCAACGATCAAGATGATGGGTTTAGCATCATTGGTGGTGGTTCGGGCGGAGGAGGAGGTTTTGCTCACGATACGGGGGTTGATGATTCTTCTGGTGGTGGTGGTGGTGCCGGTGGTGGGTCGATCTATATGTATGCGGTTGGCACAATTACAGTTGAGCAAATCACGTTGGGCTATGGACAGGTCATTGCAAACGGTGGAAACGGTGGGGGCTATTCTGGAGCCGGAACGCCTCGTGGCGGTGGTGGTGGTGGCGGTGGCGGTGGCTCTATACTGATGTTTTCTAGAGGAGATATTGATTTCCTTGCGGGAACTGTGGTGAGCGCTGATGCAGGTTTGGGCGGGACGGTTCCCGCTGCTGATGGTGGAAACGGTTCTCACGGTCGAACTTGGATTACGGATAATAACGGCGCGGCAGGGGGCGTAGTTATAGAAAGTCCGCTTACGCTTCTTGTTTCACCTGGAGTGGTGGAATATCAGATCAATACATTCACGGCAGAATCAGTATCGTTGGACTTTGGAAATACTGGGCCCACATTAACAGCGGCAACACCAATTACAGCAGGTGTCGGGACGGTTACGATTGATATGGATGAATCTGATTCAGCTATATTTACACCAACTTATGTTTTGCCGAGCACCTTGATAGGTCAAGAGCTTGGCCGATATTTTAAATTTAGGGTTACCATTAATAACACGGATGCTTCAAATCCTGCACGGATTACATCGATGACTTGGACCTATGATGGGCATAAAACAGATGATTTTGATTTTGTATCTTCATGTGGATCTATAAGAAATCTTCCGCCCCCATCAAGTTGGCAACTTTTACTTTTTCTGCTCCCGATCGTGTTTGCTGTTTGGCTCCGACGACACGTCTCTAAAATCCGCTGCGAATAAATATACCAAATTGACCGAGAAACCCTGATTGGGATTGTGACCCTGAGAAGTACTTCAAGTTCAATTCAAGAACCATGTCTGTGGTCAGCCTCGAAAATAAATCCCAGCGATACAGGAACTCATTCATCAATTGGAATTGCATTTGGCCATCGGCAATCAATAAGTTTCCTGTGTGCTTCGAGCTTAAATCAAAAACTGAATTGGGAATAAAATAAGATCCAGATACTCCATAAAAAAGGAGACTTTTTAATTGAATTTCTTCAAGGTCAACGCGCTCTGGATAAGAGAGCTGTTCGATGCGAAGGCCGTAAGACCACGGTGTATTCAAGGTGCGGTAATGAAGTGTCAATCCGTACCTGTGTTCTGGCAATTTAGGCTGGAACGGATATTTGTCTTCAGGGTCTGCCTTCCAGATAATGTAATTGTAATTTATTTTTGCACTTAGAGCGTCGTTATTAGCTGTTGGAATTACAGCTTCAAACCCAAGGTTGTATGGCCGAAAACCATTGAAATTTGCCACCACGTCACTGGACGCTTTAAGTTGTGAATAATCGTAATAAAATCCAACATCAAAATTAAAATCTATATTTTTCTTTTCGATCGGCGCTTGAGCGGATGGAACAATGCGCGGGACATCTACAGGATTAGGCTTTTCTATTGGCTTATTTACTTTGGCAGGTGGACCAATTTTCAAATGGCGAACAAGTTTTACGCCCGGGGAAACTTCGGCCCCGGTTATTGAATCCAGGTTCTTTAAATTCAATTTTTGAATCTTACTGAATAGACCCATGCGCCCCCCTTTCTGTCCCCCAGCCACACGCCAATAATATATTTCTCGAGCATAGTTTTGCCATACAAACTTTTCTGATTCTGCATTGACAATGACTTCTGGGGCCTGGAAATCTGGATTGGACGAAATCTCAATTGTATAAAAATCTGCGCCAGGGACCTGGCTCCATTCAAAAATCAGATCGCCTTTGTATGGAGCTTTTGCATTCGCAGTCGGTATAAAGAATGAAAATATTTTTTGTAATATAGAACCTTGATCTGGTGTCGCCTTTTTGTATTTCTCTTCGTTTGCCGGGGTTCTTAGCTTGGGCTCGATAAGTTCTGGCGGTGCAAGT
>CAUJEF010000139.1 GCA_963169515.1 Bdellovibrionota bacterium | reverse complement strand
TCAGGCCCGGGCGCCGGCGGCGGCGCTTGTCTTTCAACATTGAGTGGATCAGCATACTCGGCCGCAGGCGGCGCCGCTGGTGCAGAGGATGGTACCTGCGGCACCGGTACAGCCGCAAACGGTTCTGTTAATTTAGTATTTTCTCGATCTACAAGTTTGCCTTAATTAAGCTTTCACCGCTTTTGCTTTTTGGCTTGCGGATTTTTTAGCTTCTTTCTCTTCAGGAGTCATTCCCCATGGAGATCCTTTTGGTTTTCCACCCTCACGGCCTCCGCCTCCACCACGACGTCCGCCCTTGCCACCCTTAGAATCCTTTTGCTCTGCTGGTTTTGGTGCCGCTGGATATTCAGGAATATAGTAGTGCTCTTCAACTTTTGTTGCTTTTACTGGTGGATTTTCGCCTTCACCAACGGTTACGACCATTACACGAACGAGTTTGTCTGTGTTTTGGTTTGCGACATCCAGCGCGTTTGAAAAGTATTTAAGTTTATCGCCCTCAAGTTTAAACTGTTCACCAATCGCCGCTTGAATTTCTTCAGGCGTTTTGCCCTCTGCTGCTAAAGCTGTTTTAACCTTGATCCCTTGGAGTAATTTAAAATTTGGAAATTCTGTCACATTTTTCACAAGCGCACCTCTATTCGAAGGGCTATAATGAATATAAACGCCAACAGGGTCAATAAACTTGTTCAAATTTTTTTTGTTTCAATTCGAAAATAGCTGCCCGACGCGCCCCTAATCGCCTCTCTCCACAATATGCTTGCAACAATAGCCGTTGTTGGTTTAATTCCCGCTATGAAAAATATCATTTTACCTATCTTAGGGGCCCTATTACTAACTTCTTGCACTGGCAAAAAAGATACGCAAAGTATTTGGATTTATACATCTTTATACAAAGACACCGTCGCCGATATTCAACCGCAGCTAGAGCGGGACTTTCCTGGAGTAAAATTTAATTTTTATCAAGCCGGTTCAGAAGAAGTTGCAGCAAAGGTTCAGGCCGAAGAACTTGCCGGCAAAATTCAAGCGGACATTTTGATTTTTTCAGACCGCTTCTGGTTTGAGGGTATGGCCAAACAAGGAAAACTATTAAAATACCAACCAGCTAATTCTGAAAAAGTGGCCGAAGCATTTAGGGATGCCGATGGCGCATACGCAACGGTTAGCTACCCTGTCATGGTTTTAGCATACAACTCAGAAGCGATTTCAGATAAAGATGCTCCCAAAACATTTAAGGAACTCGCTGATATCAAGTGGAAAGGAAAGGTTTCCACAGGCAGCCCGCTTGCCTCTGGAACAAGCTTTACAACGGTCGCATTCCTTGCAAAATCTTATGGCTGGGATTATTTCAAAGCTCTAAGGAAAAATGAATTGATTGCAGAGGGTGGGAACTCTGGCGTTGTTCGCCGACTTCAGAGTAAAGAACGCCCAGTGGGTGTTGTCTTAATGGAAAATATACTCCGCTTAGCGGCAAGCGATCCACGCATAAAACACATCGTTCCTGGTGATGGAGCGGTAATGCAATCAAACGTCCTTGGGATTATTAAAAAAGAAGCCGACCAAGCGCTTGCGAAAAAGGTGGCTGATTGGTTATTTGCTCAAAAAGGGCAAGAAGCTATGGCAAAATCCTTTATGTACCCAGCAGTTCCCGGCAACGCACCGCCCGTTGGTGCGCCGTCATCGGAATCAGTTTTAAAAACAGCCCATCCTTGGTCAAAAGAGTTTTTAAGCGAAACCATGCGATCTCGCGAAAAGATTAAGGATGAATTTTCTAAAATAATATTCTGATGCGAATTTTGATTTATCTAATTGCATGGGGTTTGGTTGCAGCTTTTTTTGTAGCGCCCCTCGGTCATTTAGTAACACTTCCAAATTTTGATCAGTACATGGAAATCCTAAAACATGAAAACACGATCAAGGCGATTAAAAATACATTTTGGGTTTCACTTTCCGTAGGGCTAGTTTGCGTAGCAATCGGCGTCCCACTCGCGTGGCTTCTTACGAGAACCAATATACCATCCAAAGACAGCCTTCGTTCATGGTTTTGCTTGCCTTACGCGATTCCCCCTTATGTCGGCGCCATCGGATGGATTATTTTAGCAAACCCCACTAGCGGTCTGCTGAACACTGTTTTTGGTCTGAATTTGAATATTTATTCTTTCCCTGGACTTGTCTGGATTGAATCAAGTTTCTTATTTACTTTCGTGCTTCTTACAACGCTTACCGCGCTCGACAAAATGGATTCATCGCTTGAAGAGGCCGCACGATTATCTGGGGCCAACGGACTTCAGGTGTTCCGAGACATCTCGCTCCCCTTACTAAAACCTGCAATTTTTAACGGCTTTGTTCTTTCGTTCCTTGCTACGGCTGCAAGCTTTGGGGTGCCCGCAATGATTGGAGGACCTGCCCGTATTTATTTAATGACAACACAGATTTACACGTTCCAAAGAATGGGGACGACCCAGGGAATTCAAATGGCAACGGCCGTTTCCGTATTGCTAATGATTACCACCTTGATACTTTTATTTTCGGCGCAAACAACAATCGGTAAACAGAAGACCTACCTGGTCAGTGGAAAATCTGTTCGCCCATCTTTAATCCATCTCAAGAACTCAAAGGTCCCTTTATTGATTATCTTAAGCCTTCTATTGTTTGTTATTTTCGCACTACCCTTGTTGGGGGTATTAATTTCTGCGCTAAGTACTATTCAAGGATCCTGGTCCTTTTCAAACCTGGGACTGGGGAATTTTGTCAGAGTACTTTTTGAAACTGAAGAAACAGCTCGTGCGATTGGTAATTCGTTGTTTTTGGGATTTGGCGCTGCCTTGATTTGCACCAGTATCAGCTTTTTCATTGCCTATTTCCCAGTGAGGACAACTTGGCGCGGGAAAAATATGCTCGGCATATTTGCTTCTGTTCCTTTCTCCACCCCGGGCACTGTTTTGGCGCTTGCGCTGATTCTCACGTTCAGCCAGGGATATTTCGGTGCAGGGCCTTCGCTGTACAATACGTTGGGACTGATTTTAGTTGCTTATGTTGTTAAGTACATGAGCCTTAGCATTAAAACAGTTCAAGATGGCTATTCGTTAATACACCCGTCCCTCGAAGAAGCGGCCCGCATATCTGGGGCATCATGGTGGGCTACGCTGCAAACGATATATTTGCCCCTTTTGAAATCGTCGTTAATTGCGTCGGCATTTTTTATTTTTATGCCCGTCATGGGCGAACTCACCATGACAATTTTGCTTACGGGACCAGGGCTTGAAACAGTTGGTACCCTGATATTTTCGTTACAAGAATACTCAGATGTTGGTGGCGGTGGGGCCGCTGTTTTATCTGTTTTAGTTGTTGGAATTGTATTTTCACTTAATTTTGCCCTAAAGAAAATTTCGAAAGGACGTTACGGTTTATGAGCTGCAAGTTTCAAAATGTCGGAAAGCTTTTTCCCGGAAACATTTGGGCTGTAAAAGATTTTTCCTTGGAAATTAAGGGCGGCGAATTCGTAAGCTTTCTCGGACCGTCGGGTTGCGGAAAAACGACAACACTACGAATGATTGCCGGCCTTGAGGAAAACACCCACGGTGTAATCCAAATTGACAATGATGTCGTTTCTGATCCGAAAAATAAAAAGTTTCTTCCGCCAGAAAAACGACACGTCGGCATGATGTTTCAATCCTATGCCGTTTGGCCGCACATGAACGTATTTAAAAATGTTGCGTATCCATTAAAATTTCAAAATTTATCAAAATCAAAAATAAAAGAAGACGTCACTGCTGTTCTAAAAACGGTCGAACTAGACGGCTTAGAAAGCCGAAAACCAAGTGAACTGTCTGGAGGCCAGCAGCAACGTGTAGCCTTAGCTCGGGGCCTAGTAATGAAGCCGAGAATTCTTTTATTGGACGAGCCTCTTTCGAATTTGGATGCAAAATTGCGTGAAAAAATGCGCAGAGATATTCGCAGCATTCAACAACAGCTCAAACTCACTCTTGTTTACGTCACCCATGATCAGAAAGAGGCCTTCCAAATGAGCGACCGAGTTGTTGTGATGAACAAAGGACAAATAGAACAAATAGGAACCCCCTCACAAATTCAAACTGAGCCCAAAACCCCATTTGTAAAAGAATTCGTCGAGGTTGGCCGGTAAAAACTAGGATGTTTGATTAACTCTACTTCTGTTTAGTTGATGGTTCCTTCGCAGTCGAAGTTTTAATAAGTTTCGCAAGCCGACATTCTCTCGACGGACAATCCCTCCCGTGAACACCTTACAATGATCCGAAAGTTCGGTTTTCGTTCATTTCAAATTTATCGGCAGTACAAAGGTTCATTACTATAAGTGTAGTACTAAATTTTTCAGAAATTTTATTGAATTTTTTGGCACAAAATAGGCACAGGCTTTGGTCATAGTTTGGCAATTTGAACTGTGATAACAACAGTGCCAAAACTTACGTATTTTTCATACGAATTAAAAACTCTGATGGCTCTACGATTTTAACGTGTTTAAATCTTTTAAGTGGCAGTAAATGTTCTTTGTCACCAGTAACCAGATATTTGGCGTTACCTAGAAACGCGGTTTCAAGAATTAAGTTGTCAGGATGGGTGTCTGGTATAATTTTAATGGAGCCAGTAGGTTCATACAAATCAGACACCTGCAAAACGCGATTTATCATTCTTTTGGTATTACCTCGGCTAAAATGGAATTTATTGAGAAGGTTGCGCTCAAGTTCGTTAAGGATGGTTTGGGAAAGAATGACATCGAACTTTCTATTGAAGGCCATGCTTACAATTGTCGCGGGCGGACCGGAAAACATGATGCCGCTAATCCAGATGTTGGTGTCAATGCAGACCTTCAGCATTTGTTATTTGCTTCTGCTTTCGCGAACGATTCTTGCAACATCCTCGGGTTTCAATTTCATTTTTTTGACAATCTTGTGAGCTTCTTTTCTTACGATAGCCAAATCACGATTAGCCAGATATTGCCGGAACGCTTCTCTCAAGAGTTCAGAAACAGTTCTGTGTTCTTCTTTAGCTACTTTTTGAACTTCTTTTTCCATATCTGGGGGAAGGGATAGGCTAATCACCTTTGCAGTTTTCATAACAATTCTCCATTATTAATAATTAATAATTATTATTAACAAGAAATATGGGATATTTCAAGCTTTAAATAGAATTTACGGCTAATTCGCAGTAAAGGTGTATTCACCATCGATATAACAGATCTCACCAAATACGTTCGCTACACCACCATCATCTAAGACTATCTGTGAGCCATCCGGACAAAGCGCTAGGGTTCACTCCTGCAATTTTAGCCGCTTCCTTTTGCGAAATAGATTTTTCCTTTAGGATCGAGAGCTTTTTCTGACGCAACATTTCGTCTCCATGATAATGATTGAAGACACAAGCCCGCGATCAATCAACTTCGATCCAGCGATCTAATGACGCTGTTGCCGCTCATTTTTTTGTTGTTGCTCAGAAAGCCCGGCTAAATCATAAATCCCTTGAGCTAACGTTTGTAGCAAATGTTTGGCCGTAACAATTGCAACAAGCCTTTTGTCCTCGTCGATTATTGGTAGCCGACCGACGCCAGTTTTCCTCATCTTTTTTATTATCTCAAAAACGTCATCGGATACTTTGGCTGTTTCAACAAATGGGACCATGATATCCGCCACAGTCAGCGGTTCAACGCTGACCCCCTGTCCGGATGTTTCAACGATAATATCGCGATCAGTAATTATTCCGATGGGAATATTTTTCCCTGGCTCTTGCTCTTCGATGGCGATTACATCTCCGACGTGGTGTTCCCGCATCAACCTCGCGGCCTCTGTGATCGGAGTGGATGGAAGCACCGTCACCAAATTAATCTGTCTACTCATTAAATTCTTTACAAAAAGTGAGGGCACTGCGATAAGGCCAGTTTCCATGATTGATCCTCCATCCAGTTGGAACGAGCAAATCTCGTTCCATTGGAATTTGGGTCAATTTGCCTCGGGAATTTGTTACCAGTATCGATTGTCTATTTCCACTTTTACTGTCACTGGCAAATGATCAGAATAACCCCGCCCCGTGGTTTTATTAAAGCGCATCGGGCCACCGTCGGGTCCCATCATAAACGGGCGGACCACAAATTGAAATGAACTCCAAATTGGGGTCAACACTGAATTTTCATGTACAAAAATACGATCTAAGGATTGCCACTCATCTTTAAAGAAGTGAGAGCCAGGGTTCAATGGGACCCCCATCGCACGGGCTTTAACTTCAGCATCTATGAACCCGTCCAGCACATCGAAAGGTTGAGGGTCATCAGTTGAGACCGTATTAAAATCCCCGACAGCAACAACAAAATCTGACGTTGTCGCAGCCGCCAATCTGGATAAAAGTTTCGCGTGAGCGACGCGTTCTTCCGCAGGATTATTTTGGCTTGGCCAATGGTTTCCAAACACTGTTACAAGTTTTCCACGAACATCAAGGGTCACCTCGAGAATTCCGCGAGTGTTTAATTTTTTTCGATTTAAATAAACGGAATGATGTTTTGCGCTCACAACGGGAAATTTAGAAATAAGACCCACGTCAATACCGCGTGAATCATCACCTTCTATCAAAACCACTTGTTCGTAACCAAGGCCCGGCAGGCCAATCGTTACAATATCCTCCAAGACCTCGATATTTTCGATTTCTTCCATAACAATTATGTCTGGGCCCACCCCACGTTGGTCAAAAGAGGTAATTACTTCAGATAGGTTCATGATTTTTTGTTTGTAGAGTTTTGGCGTCCAATCAACTGTTAAACAGTCTTTCTTGTACTGTCCTTCTGGCATACTTGCACAGTAAGCCGCCTGTTCCGGCATTTTTTGTTTTGTCGCCAGAGGCAGATACGTATAATCGTCTGTGCCTTGATCAAATGTTGTATTGAACAGATTCTCAGCGTTGTAAGCCATAATACTAATGGGCTTTGCATACGCATTTACGGATAATGCCAACAGCATTACAAATAGAAACTTCTTCATTTCATCCCCCCCGATAGTAGAGTGTTCTCGGCACTCTGTAGAAACACCAGCCCCTATTACTGGTTTATATAAAGTGGTCATATTAACGCTATGAGACCTCCAGACCTTGGTCAATTAAGATAACAGCCGTTTTATTAAAAATATTCACATCAAGAATTTTTGAACTAAACCGTATGGTTACAGTTATGGCATCCAGTATAATTTGCTAATACAGCATATTTTGCCATTTTTTGAATTACAAACGGTCAACCGCTAGCTTAGAAACTGAGCAGAAAAACAAGAAGGTACTCATCGCTAATACACCGACAGTTTTGTCGATAATTTCAAAATTTCGAAAAACTTTTAGATAGTTATTTTGAGAATAAATATTGAGTGAAATTACAAACGCAGAATATTTCAGTAGATAGCCTGTCTCATTCTGAGAAGGTTTATCAATTCCATTGTTATTTCCATGAATTACAGTGCTTTTGCGGGCCTGGACCAAAGTGCGGTAAAATGTAAAGAACCCCTCAGGCCCCAAGTTAATTGTGGGCCTGTCCTGGTATGTAAATTCAAATGGGTAAAATTTCATGTTGTCCGTTTAAGGAAGGTACGTATGAAACACTTAGCCCTTGGATTTGCACTGCTTACTTTATTTGGTTGTGGTGGCGGAGATCCTAATTTTTCTTTACTTCCAGAAACTGATGTTTTCCAACAAAGCACATCTTCATTTAACAACAAAATTGATATCATTTGGATGGTCGATGCCTCTGGCACGATGGTGAATCACCAATCCAATCTTGCAAACAACTTCACCGATTTCATCGGGGACTTTGTCGGTCAAGGTTATGATAACAGGATGGTGGTTAGCGGTGTTGACGCCTGGATTCGTGAATATGATTACAACGCTGGAACTTGCAGCTCAAACCCAAATCCAACACATAATCCAAACCTTCAATATTATTCTAGCGCTGATTGTAATTCTACCTATGCAAATTTTGGTACTTTAACTCAATTTCGCGATGGCGATATTTACGGAATTCCTGGAACGCCAGGTGCACGAAGTGGCACTTACTTGCTCACAAGTGCAATGCCGCCAGCAACAGTTCTCAGCACGTTTGCAACTAATATTCGAACCGGTACTCGTGGTGACGGTGTTGCTGAAGCAGGCCTCCAAAGTTTGCGTTCCATTTTGCGTAGAAATTCCGACGGAAGCATCGGCTATGGCGGGGAAACGCACACCGTTTTGTCGAGTTTCCGCAGACCCGACGCGTTTTTAGCTGTAATTATTGTCACCGACGAAGAAGACCAATCGCGTAAACAAAATTTAACGAATTATTCTAGTGACCAAGAATATGTCGACGAGTTCGTGACATTTATGGATGGCTACACTGGTGGGGTGCCTGGAAACCGGAAATACAATGTGAATGGAATTATACTTCAGGATATCAACAACTGTCCGTATGGATTGCACCCCCAAGCGACTCAAGGCAATCGCTATATGGCAATTTCCGCTGCGACAAATGGCGTGATCGGAAGCATTTGCAGTACGGATTTTTCGCAGCAGTTAAATGATATCGCTCGCCAAATTATTACTCTTTCAAGCCGATTCCAACTTTCGCGTGAACCGGTTATGGGAAGCATTGTTGTGACCGTCAATGGCGTAAATATTCCAGAAAATCCATCCAACGGGTGGGCCTATGTTTTAGACAGCGGTTTCCACTACGTAGAATTCCGCGGCTCCGCCATTCCCCCACAAGGCGCAAGCATAGTCATCGACTACGACCCCGCAACTTTCTAAGGTACCCACTCACTTTTGGCGTGACGGAGCGTCAAAGTTGTTTAATTCGTTAAGATATCCGGCGCTGTTTTTAGGAAGTTTAAAAATAGTTTTTCTTAGCCCTGCTCTAATAGCCTCTAATTCGTCGGGTTCAAATGTGCAATTAATCCATTCAAGATATTCTTCCAGATCTGATGAGAAAAAAATGACATCTTCACACAGAGGTATCCACATTTTCTGAAACCCAATCAATCCCCGCAGTGTGCTGAATGGATAACTCTGCGATTCCCTAACAATTCCCGCCCGTATTGGATTTTGATAACAATAACGGTACACATTTCGATAGTGAGCTTCTGTTTGAATCAAAGAGCGAAAATAACGACCGCCGTAAAGATGATTAATTGAATTTGTTTCTCGTGTAATTATACGACTCGTCTCTCGCAAGAAATAATTCATACCTTCACCGAGATTTGCATCAGGGGTGTCGACAACAAGATGGAAATGGTTATTCATCAACACAAACAGGTGAATATTGAAGTCAAAACCTTTGTTTAAGAAAAACAAATAATCAGAGTAGATTTCCCATATGACAGATAAGTTAAGCTTGAAAAACTCTCTATTATTGGTTCGGGCCGTAACATGGTATGGGAAATTACTTGATGGTGGAATTATTTTTCTTGGCATATGAACCATATGCAACCCTGCAAATCCAGCCATTCTAAGGTTTATTCACAGATACCATAAAAATGGTCCGAAATACGGATCACGACGCGTCGTCACGCCAAAAGTGAGTGGGTACCTTTTGAAAAAGTAGGTATACGCAGGGGACGATAAGGAGTGTTAGTATGGTCGAAACAAGCACGCCGCCGATAATTGCAAGGGCCATCGGAATTCGACTTTCTGCCCCCGGCCCGATAGCAAGGGCCGGCGGTATCGCACCCACAATCGTCGCAATCGACGTCATTAAAATCGGACGCAACCGAATCGGGCAGGCCTCAATCAGAGCATCCCGCACGTCCATTCCCTGGCCGCGCATATGGTTAGTAAACTCAACCAAAAGGATCGAGTTTTTCTTTACAATTCCCATCAACAAAATCAAACCAATCATGCTGTAAATGTTTAACGTCTGTCCGCCAATTGCAAGTGCGATAAAAGCACCCGATACACTGAACGGCAACGCAATCAAAATTGTGATCGGATGAATAAAACTATTAAATTGGGAAGCCAAGACCATATACGCCACGACAATACCCAAAACAAGAGCGAAAATTAGGCTCGAAAATGATTCCTTAAATGTTCGTGCGCTGCCACTCATCACCGCCGCATAGCCTTGGGGTAAAACTTCATCCGCCAAACGCTGAACTGTTTTAATCGCTTCTGCCTGCGAACTGTTCTTTGCCACATTTGCAAATATATTAATTGCTCTCTGGCGATCCTCTCTGGAAATAGACTGCAAACCCTCATGTTGCCTCAGCGTTACGACATCGGATAATGGGATTAGCTCGCCCCGATTATTTCTAACCTTAAGGCGCTTAAGCGTTTCTGCCGAATCGCGTGCTGAAACCGGAAGCGCCACGCGGACATCAAAACGCTTACCGTCTTTTGAGAACTTTCCCGCCACCGCCCCCGCCATCATCACATTTACTGTTGATGAAATCGCAGCAACGTCAACTCCGCGCAGGCGAGCCTTCACTCGATCAGGCATCACTTGAACCTCAGGCATACCCTTTTCATAATTCGTATCGACATCGGTCATCTGACCCGATTTTTCCATGGCTTCCGTCATTTTTCCTGAAAGCTCAATAAGTTTGTCCCAATTCGCTCCACGAATTGTAAATTCCACCGGATATCCTCTGCCTGATGCAAACCCTGAAAGCGATGGGTCCTGTATCCCAATTTTGGCATCTTTGATCTTTGACATATCTTTTCGCAAAACAGGAATCAATTCCTGGGCACTCATGCGTTGACTGCGGGGCTTCAGGTTCAGGAACAACATTCCAGAATTTACCGATGATCCTCCCATGCCGCCGCCAACAGACCCAAAATAGCTTTCTATTTCAGAACGCGAAGTAAGGTAGCTTTCGACTTCCTTCATTTTCGAATCCGTGAACGGCAATGAAGATCCAACCGGCGTTTGAATGCGGACCATCAGGCGTCCCTGATCCTGTGGTGGAACAAATTCCTGCTTTAAATTTTTCCCAATTAAAATTGTTCCAATAAAAAACGCCACCGCTCCAAGTACTGTCAAAAAAGGATGATTAAGAGTGATCGGAATAATTTTGCGATACAGATTAGACGCACGATGAAATCCCCTTTCGATCGCCCGCCCAACAACTGTCGTTCTTGGCTCAACCGATAGAAATCGCGACGTTCGCATCGGCGTGAGCGTTAATGCTTCCAAAAGTGAAAGGACTACTGCGATTGATAGCGTTACACCGAACTGCAAGAAATATTTTCCAATAATCCCTTCCATAAACGCAACAGGTAAAAATATGGCAACAATCGCAGCGGTTGCCGCCATCGCCGCCAAAATAATTTCGCGCGATCCATCCAGGGCGGCATTCATCCGGCTTTTTCCCATCTCTTTGTGTCGCACGATATTTTCTAAAACCATAATCGCATCATCCACCACAATACCAATCGCAAGTGACAGCCCCAGCAAGGTAAAGGTATTCAACGTAAATCCAAGCGCATAAAGAATAATAAAACTACCAACAATTGAAGTCGGAATCGCCATAATAACATTCACAGTAGCGGACCATGATCCAAGGAAAAGCCAACACACCAAAGCTGTTAATAATGCGGACAAAAGCAACGTATGGTTTAGTTCGCTGACGGCTTCTTCGATAAACACGGTCGAATCAAATGGAACTCCGATTTTAACATTTTCAGGAAGACGCTCTTGAACCTCTTTCAAGCGCTCCTTAACCCCTTTTGCAACTGATACCGCATTTGAGCCCGGCTGCTTGCGAATTCCAAGCCCCACAGAGACCTTTCCTTGCGATCTTGTAATACTTCTAATATCGGCCGTGCCCTCTTCAACTTTTGCTACCGCCTTGAGCGGCACCGGCAGGTAATTGAGCGCCCCTCCCCGACGACTGATGGTAATGTCCCCAAAATCGTCGACCGTTGGCGCCTCGCCCATCGTTCGAATGTTGAGTTCTTGGTCGGCGGTCTCTATACGTCCGCCGGGCTTTTCTGAGTGTTCGCGCTGAACAGCGCTAATCACATCATCTGCGGTCAACTGGTATTGATCCAGCTTATTTTGATCAAGCCATATCCGCAAATTGGGTTCACGGTAACCGCCCAAAAACACATCGCCAACACCGGGAACTGTTGAAAACCGATCTTGAACCTGGTCACGCACCAACGCCATGAGATCTTTTTGCTCCATATCGGTCGCCGAAACACTCAACCACAAAATGGGATGATCTTCCGGATTGGATTTCCGAACGGATGGGGGATCTATGTCATCAGGTAATCGTCCTAGCACTCGGCTAATTGCAGTTTGAATTTCTTGAACCGCAACGTCGATGTCTTTGTCCAAGCCAAATTCGACAGTAATTCGTGCGCTTCCTGTTCGAGAAGATGAAGAAATGCTACGAACCCCTTGGACCGTGGTAAGCGATCCTTCGATCAAATCTACAACATCAAGCTCCATAACCTCTGGAGCCGCCCCATCGAGATCGACGCTGATGCTCACCATAGGGAAATCCACGTCAGGCAAATTGCTCACGCCCATTCTACTGAAACTGATGCCGCCAAAAATAAGAAGTGCCGCCATCAGCATCCAAGCAAAGACATGATTTCGGATAGAAACTTCTGATATATTCATATCAAGGTACCTGCGAAACTGATGCTTTTAGGTTTGCCCATGCAACTTGTGCATCAAAACGTGTTCGGTCGAGCGATCGCTTGGCATCGTGAAATGTGTTGAGCGCCTGAATCACGTCCAAGTTCGTCACCGTACTATATCTGTAATCTTTGACCTGTTCTCGATAATTTTTTTCCGACGCATCTAACGCCTTTTCAAGCGCTTCGATTTGTTCAAGCAAACTAACCAGGCTGTGATAATTCGATCGCACTTCTGCCTCTGCAGCCCTCTGTTTTTGTTTAAATGCCAGCTCAGACTGACTGGCCACTTCAATAGCTTCACGGACCCCTGCTTGCGTTCCACCCCCCTCAAAAAGCGGCAATGTTAACGCGACCCCCGCGTCCCAGTCATCGGGCTCACGGGTTCCGTTTCCAGCGAAATAATAGTTTCCAACTGCAGCAAGCGTCGGCAAATGTTTCCCGCGGGCAACACCGACATTTTCTTTTGCCGCGACCCATTTTGCATCCAATGCTTGAATGTCGGGCCTCTTGGATACAAGCTCCAGATACTCTTCCAATCTTTTTGGTTTCGGTGCACTTATTCTTTCATCCAGCTCTGCATTTCGATCTAAGCCTGTCACATAAGCAAAATCATCACGCGCCGTCGAAAGCTGCCCCTCGGCCTGTTCCAGTTGTGATTGCAAAACGGCCAGCTGAGACTGAGCTGTCAACACCTCTCCAACGCGGCTGCGTCCAATTTTAAGTCGTTTCCGCAAATCGGCTATTCGCGACTGGGCAACTTGAATTGTATTATTCAAATTCTTAACTTCCTCTTCAGTTGAACGGACTTTAAAAAAACTCCGTGCAACGTTCGAAAAAATTTCGTTACGCGAAGCCTCTGCCGCACGATCCGCATAAGTTTTTGTCGCTTTTGCCGCATTATAGGCGGATTTATATTGACCACCCTGAAACAGCGATTGAGTAAGGGTAAGTTTCGCAGAGTATTGTTCGGATTCATAGGAGTTTGCAGGGGAATATTCCCCCGTCGCAGATAATTGCGGAAGAAATTTTGCGCGTGCCTTACCCACCTGGGCATCAGCCTGATTAATTAACGAGCGGTCAATTGCATTTGTTTCTGTCTTTTCCAACGCCGACAAAAAAGCCATGCTCAAATCAACTTTGGATTTACCCGCAGCAAGGCCTATGCTTGAAATCAAAGCAAAAACAGGGATGAAATATCGAAATTTCATAACAGCAAATTGTAGCCTTCTGCTTACGTCATTGCTAATTAATTTAAGTTAATGTCCATTCCAAAGACTAGCAAAGAACAAGCTAAGGATAAATAAATACTGCGAAAACCCAAACAATTGCCATAAAATAAAACAATGTCTGATATAGTAATGGTCTTTAAACGAATTTTTGGAGTTCCGCCAAAGACTGTCCGGGAATTTTCTGAAAAGCCAGGAGAATTTTCAAATCTTATTATCAACGAACAAAAGACTTATATGCGTTTCACCCATTTTGAAAATGGCTGGGGTGAGCTTGCTGTTTTTATGGATGGCCAAAGCGAATTGGTTCTGTTCTTGGAAGCCGTCGATGGATTCCGGCTCAAAGTTCTAAAAATAATCGAAAACGAAATCGTCGACCTTACGAAACAATACATACCTGAAATTGAAATCTTCCGTGCATTTTCCGAACATACCAAAATCAAATTTAGCAAGAATGCGCCTCGTGGTCCAGGCTACAAGTTACCTAAGAATAAAAACGAAGATATTGTAATTGTGATCCCACCATTCGAAAATAACGCCGAAGTTCTTTTAGGAAAACTGCGCCTGCTGGATGGAAAGTTCGTTTACGTAAAGCCACCAAGAATTAATCTGTAATCCACTTGACAAGATCAGATCGGGAAACCGGCCCACCATGGCCCACATAAAAAGTCTCAATGCCCATGTCGATTAGAACTTTAATATTTGATTTATTTCTTTCAATATCGTCGCTAAAATAGTATTCCCCTGGCTTTTCTGGTCTGTAGGCACCTCCAAAGTAGCCACCCATAAACATATCGCCCACAAAAGCTTTTGTTTGATCAACAATGATGACACTTGATCCTTTGGTATGACCCGGCATTGCCATAATATAGCCGCCGATCCCCCATGGAATCAGATCATACATACTGTCATAAATAAAATCAGGGGTAAAAGCCTCATATTTCGGGTCAATAAACCATTTTAAGAAATAACCTAAAAATGAGCTTACGCGAAGCTTTCCGTGGTCACCTGCAGTTGCAAATCCTAAATCCCCTCGTTGCAAAACGACCTTTGCCTTAGACCGATGCTTGATTTCCGCAACATTTGCCGCATGATCAGAATGAGCATGTGTCAAAACGACCAGAGACACATCGTCCAACTTCACCTTCATGTCCGATAACCTTTTTATAAGATCTTCAATTTCACCTTTAGAGCCTGTATCGACTAGAATATTTTTTTGCGCTTTGATTAAAAAAACATTGGAGTATTTCAATTTAATTGGTCGTAGCTCATAGCCATGTGCATTGGCACAAAGCCCAACAAGAATGACTATGCTCCGCATTATGCTCATAGTTGAACTTTAGCAAGCGCTTATTGATCATGGCAAGCTCCTTTCACAAGATTAATGTGTCAGAGCGGAATGTACCGTTGAATTTAACAAATTGACAATTTTTGCAGCAGAAGAGTTTCGAGGTATTGTTTTATATAAATAAAAGTATTTCAGATCCAAATCTTGCTCGTTAAAATTATTGGGCGCCAGAATAACCACTGGTGTTTTTCGAACCAATCGATCGGCTGTCAGATTCTTTTCGATTTGCTCATCAAACAGCTTCATAACTTCGTTTGCGTTCATCGCCCTAAAATTCCAGTCCAGAATTATGAGATCCATATCGTCTTGGAGAAAACACCTCAGCGCATCTTCTGGGTCCGACTTGTATTCAAAATCAAAGTTGTGGTCTCGGAGTGGGATTAAGAATGAAATTTTAGAGCGCAAACTTTTTTTGATTACACTTCCCATCTCATCATCGTCTTCAATTACAAGAATTTTTTTATTATTGTTCTTAAAAAAATTGGGCCACAAATGCGTTACCTTCATGTTGTCCCAGCCAAAAATACTTGAGGCAAACTCCATAAATTCCTCGCTCCCTGTTGTTTTGCTTGTTCAGTGAGGCAAACGGGGTGCCACCTTAAACTTCTGGGAACATCGATGCGAGCATCAGATCATGGGGAAAAATACCACCTCAGCGGGGTTATTTACAACCCCACGGGCTAGTTGCGATTACTTCAGTCATGGCACTTCATTTGCTTAGTTTAAAAATGGTATGCGCAACCTTAGACCTTAGGAGGATGAATGGAAAAAAAT
Organism: Bdellovibrionota bacterium; assembly: GCA_963169515.1. Taxonomy (GTDB): domain Bacteria; phylum Bdellovibrionota; class Bdellovibrionia; order Bdellovibrionales; family JAEYZS01; genus CAUJEF01. Next base: position 10,066 of record CAUJEF010000139.1, on the reverse strand, counting down.
ATTACTAAAAATGGTGCCGACACAGTTAATTCACTTCGACATCGACTGGATCACTTGCGGGCGTCTACGGATCGTGCATACCATGTCTCTGAGGACTTTATCCGACGGTACCCATTGTATTCTGTACTTGGCGCGATCGCACTCGGCGCCGTCATTGGCAGCGCCTTTCGGCGTAGGTAAAAATCTTTATGCGCGCCCTAACAAAGGTGGCAATTGGAATGGCTGCATCGTACTTGTTGGTTACCCGCCCAACACGCAATTTTGCAGAAATCGGTCTTGAGCTGGCAGAGCTTCCCCGTATTTTAATCAAGCGATTCCTTTCCCTAACATTTCTGGGGCTTACTCTGTCCTTGCTTCTTGTTTCTGGGATTGCGATGTTCTTTTATGACCTGGGGTTTTTTTATAATATAAACCATAGGTTTGGCATGACTTCTATTGGCATCTCCAGTTTGGTTCTCGTTCTGGGGTCCATCACGATACTGACACTGGTCTTTGTAATTGGGTCACCAAGGAAACGGTCCGACACACGCATCGACGACACTCATTATGATTGAAGTAAAATAGAAAGGATTACGGGATGGCGAAAAATAAACATAAAAAAAATATTTTGGAGCTGATCCGAAACCACCACGATATGCTTCGCGAAAACATTGATGTCATAAAGGACGAAGATGAATCTAAAAATGAACGAATCGATTGCCTAAGCGAATTTATGATCGGTCTAAAAATGCATACAAAAGCCGAAGAAGAAGTGTTTTATGATACGCTCTTAGAAATACGAGATATTCGTCCACAGTTTTTGGAGGCTCAAACAGAACACAACCTTACCGAACAATTAATGGATGAAATCGAAGGCAGTAACTTTCCCGATCAATGGAATGACGAAATTGCAGCCAAGGGCAAAGTATTGGTTGAAATGGTCGAACATCACCTGGACAAAGAAGAAGACGATTTATTTGCTGACGCCCGGAACCATCTTAGCCGCACAGAGCTCGAAGAGCTGGGGGAGGAATATATTCAGAAATGCGAAGAAATCCTCGATGAAATTGAAGATCAACCATCGCTTGGAACGGATTCCATTGAATCCGTAAAATCGCATCTGTATCCAAGCTAAAGTGGTATTTGCAGATTTTAATTTTATGTAAAATAGATATTGTATTTCGCAGTTTCACGAAATACGGTCTAGGAAAAGGCCATAAATTACAGTTTAATACTTTATAAACAAATTCCATTTGATAGCTACATTATTCCCTTTCAAAAAATCAAAAAAAAATCTAATCTGCTAGGTGTTAGTCAATCCACAGGGGCGTAAACCGTGCAGTTGCCAACCAAAAAAATATTGTTGGTGGAAGATAATAAGCAAGATGAGATATTAGCGCTTCGAGCATTTCAAAACGTCAAAATGAACACTATTATTAAGGTCGTTCGTGACGGTGCCGAAGCGATAGAGTATTTAAAACATCAGTCACCACCACACGTCATTTTTATGGATATAAAATTGCCTAAATTCGACGGCCACGAAGTCCTCAAATCCGTCCGAAGCAACCCTGAAACAGCTAGAATTCCAGTTATTCTTTTCTCATCGTCATCGGAGCTATCTGATATTGGAAAGGGGTACGAACTCGGTGCAAACAGCTACGTTCGCAAACCCGTTGAATACGGAATGTTTATGAATGTCATTCAAATGCTGAGTTTTTATTGGTTAGAATTAAATGAATCTCCCATCAGCGAGCTACAGTAACAAATGGAAATATTAGCTGACAAAAAAACGCTGCGCTTACTGTTCATTGAAGATAATATCGCAGACGCCGAACTTCTTCTCCGGGCAATGAAGCGCGAAGGCCTATCCATTCAGCACAAAATTGTAAAAAACCCGACACAACTGAAAACAGCCTTATTGGAATCATGGGACATTATTTTCTTGGACTACAATGTTCCCGGTTATGGAACACTGGCAGCCATTGATGACATCCGAAGCGCAGACAAAGAAACGCCGATCATTGTGGTTTCGGGAGCCGTCGGTGAGGATTTGGCAGTCGAAGCATTGAAGGCAGGAGCTGACGACTTTCTAGTAAAAGGAAAATGGAACCGCTTGGGCTCAGCCGTCCGTCGAAGCCTAAGAGAAAAACAGTCCAGGTTGATGTCCAGGGCCGCTCAACGAGACCGCGAAGAAATCCTTGCTGTTGTTTCTCATGATTTAAGGAACCCCCTTTCCGCTGTTCAATTGAATTTACAGCAGATGCAAGCAATGTATGAGAAAGGCAATCTCAGGCCAGGCGAAAACGAACACCTTGAATTGCTTATGCTACGGGCACAGAAATCACTGCGACGGATGCGGTTTTTAATTGATGACATCCTCGATGAAACCAAGATTGCTGTGGGACGATTTCGAGTGGAACGGCAATCCTTTTCAATAAATCAAATTCTTTCTGACCTTGAGGAAGTGTTTCGGCCCCTAGCACTCAGAAAGGACCTGGATTTCGAAGTTATACCAACTGAAGACAATCTCACCGGAGTCTTCGACCCCGACCGCATTTTTCAAGCTTTGGGAAATATAATAGGAAACGCAATAAAATTTACGAATTCTGGAGGCAAAATCAAAATATGGTGCCGACGAGAATCCGACCGGCTTAAGCTTTTCATTTCTGACACCGGCAAAGGTATTCCAGCCGATGATTTAGATCATGTGTTTGATCGCTACTGGCAAACCCATACAGCCGAGGCTGGTAGCTTGGGACTTGGGCTCTTTATTGTGAAAGGGATCATTGATGCTCACGACGGCACCATCAAAGTTGAAAGCAAACCCGACAAGGGAACAACCTTCGAGATTTGCATTCCAACTGATGACAGCTCGAAAAACGAAATAAAAACACAAAATCATCATCCCTACACTAAAAAGTTCTTACCACAGATCAAAGAGCTTTTTTGCAAAGCGGTCCCCAACCTGGGGGAAATCTTGATCGTTGATGACGATGAAGATATGCGGTTCGTCCTGAAAGAAATCTTCACTCACGAGGGCTTTAAGGTCTTTGAGTCTGGCGATGCCGCTAGTACAGATGATGTGCTCAAGCTCGCTAAGAATCTTAAACTGGTGCTTCTGGACTACCAAGTTAGTGGAACGACAACTGATAAAATGATCAATAAGTTCAAAGTGCCTGTGGTGCTTGTGTCCGCTATTGAAGACTTGGACAAAAAGGCACGCGAGATGGGTGTCGAAAGGTATTTGCGAAAACCAATTGATCGAAACGTAATTATCGATACGGTTAAGGATATTTTAAAAATAAAATGATGGAAAATCTAACGAAACTTATGCTAATTTCTGACGTCGTAACTGCTGTTAGCTTCCTAATTTTGGCTATCACAACCTACCTTTTTGTCAAGAAAGTCCGGCCCGGAGCGAGCCTTGTCTTATTAGCATTCCTTATTTTTCTCTTTGCCGACAGCCTTACTTCCTTTTTAGAGACTTACACCGCCTGGGAATCAAAATACTGGGTTGTGTTGGCGGTTAAGGCTGCGGCGGCGGCGTCTGGCGCTGTAGCTGTGCTTATCACTGTCCTGTCGAAGCAAAGCCTCGCAAGGTTTATTCGCCAAGCTCAAACATCAAAAGAAAAGGACGCCGAACTTCGAAAAGCCTACGCGGAAATGGAGAGGCGGGTTGAAAATCGCACCAAAGATCTTATGGAAGTTAATGCAGCCCTTGCACACAGTGAAGAAAAGTACCGTACAACATTCGACCTTGCTGGCATTGGCATAGCCCACATCGCACTGGATGGGACCATTATGATGGCGAACTCAAGCTTACACACAATTATGGGGTTTGGAGGCAACGAGCTTGTCGGTACAAACGCAAAAGAATATTTGCATCCTGATGATATAACAAAACTCACAAACATCTTTGAACGTTCATTGACGGGTGAGCTTTCACACTATTTTCACGAACCGCAATATAAAGGAAAAAACGGGGTTTATATTTGGGCACGAAGTACAATTTCTCTGGCTAGGGACTCATCCGGAAACCCAGATTATTTTGTCGCAATCATAGAGGACAATGCACAACAACAACAAATTGAAAAGAGCCTTCGTGAAAGCGAATCGCGTTTGCGGCGGCTCATGGATGCCAATATTCTCGGCGTTTCGTTTTTCGACTCTGAAAGCGGAATGATCTGGGAAGCCAACAATGCATTTTTAAAAATGTTGGGCGTTACAGAGGAAGAACTCAAAAAAGGCCAGGTCACTTGGCGTAACATGACTCCGCCACAGTGGGTCGATGCAGACAATAAAGCCATGAAAGAATACTACGAAAAAGGCAGCTTTGCTCCATTTGAAAAAGAATATATCCGAAAAGACGGAACAATCCTGCCTGTCCTGGTTGGTGCAACTCGCCTAAAAGAAGAGGGCGATCGCGGCGTCGGCTTTGCCCTGGACTTAACAGAATTAAGGGCAACACAAAAAAATCTGGCTGAATCGGAAACAAAATTTAAACTAATAATAGAAACCATTCCGAATTTGGTTTGGATGGCCAAACCAAATGGCGACAACATTTTCTTTAATAAACAGTGGCATGAATACACGGGGCTTTCAATAGATGATAGCAAAGGCGCTGGTTGGAGAAAGACTGTCCATCCAGATGATCTGCAGTTGATGCTGACAGAGAAAAACAGTTGGTTTGATGCCATCCGCAAAGGGACAGAGTACGTAACCCAATATCGCGTGCGAAGCGCATCCGGTGAATACCGTTGGCATCTCGTTCGGGCACTGCCATTGCGAGATGACCGAGGAACAATTAAGTTTTGGTTTGGAACATGCACCGATATTCACGATCAAAAAGTAGCTGAGGAAGCATTAAAAAAGTCACAAGAGCAACTCGAAAAAGTTATCGAGATCCGCACTTGCGATCTTAGGGATGTAAACCAAGCACTCTCTACCACGAACCTAGAATTAGAGGCCTTTTGTTATTCAATTTCGCATGACTTGCGTGCACCGCTCAGGGGGATTGATGGGTTCACTCAAGCTCTTGCCGAAGACTATTCCCCGAGGCTCGATAGCCAAGGCTTGAAATACATTTCCTTTGTCCGCGATAGTGTTAAGAGAATGGGGCAAATGATTGATGACCTGCTCAATCTTTCTCGTTATAGTCGCGCCGAATTGAATAAAGAAGAAGTAAACCTCTCTCAGGAGGCAGAAAAAATAATTGGGCGCTACCGTATTCAAGATCCCAACAGAAATGTCGACTTTATCTGCCAGCCCGATATGGTAGATGTTGCCGATCCTGGTCTCATCACTTCGGTTTTAGAAAATCTGCTCTCAAATGCTTGGAAGTTTACCCAAAATACAAAGCTCGCAAAGATTGAATTCGGATTCAAAAGGACGCTAGAATTAAAAACCTATTTTATTAAGGACAACGGCGAAGGTTTTGATCCTCGCTATACAAATAAGCTTTTTGGTGTATTTCAAAGACTACATTCGGCCGAAGATTTTGACGGAACAGGCATCGGGCTTGCAATTTGTCGGCGTATCATTGTTAGGCACGGCGGTAAAATCTGGGCTGAATCCAAACCGAAAAATGGAGCAACCTTCTACTTTACCCTCAAATGACTTTGGGGCGTAATGCCCTTCGTGTTTCTTGGCACTCTACTTGCTGGACTATTTAATTTGAACCTCCTTAGAAAGGAGATCTATGTTTAGAGCAGCAATAATCTTTTTAATACTTGGTTTAATGGCAATCGCGCTGGGTGCTTATAACTTTGCAGGGCTTTCAATTGAGGCCGGGAAAATGATTCTCATTGCATTTCTAGTTCTCGCCTTCATCAGCTTTCTTGCTTCGCTGGTTTCCGGGAGGAACCAGCGGACGTTACCCTGATTGGAAAGAGCAGCTGCAATCTCAGTTGCGAATGCACACATCCTAAGTGTTCAGTTAGTTAAGGGATTCTGGATAGTCTGTTGCTTGCCCAGTGGTTTCCGGTGCGTGCTTTTGATACCATTGCTTAAAATCTTCTAAAACGGTCTGAAGGCTTTGGGTGTCTTTGTCTCGCCCGAACGCCTCTATTTTCTTTGCAATAGCCGTTAAATCGTCGTAACCGAAGCTAGACGCATTACCCTTTAATTGGTGTCCTAGGTTTTCGAAGTAAAACCAATCAGCCTGAGCCAAGCGTTTCGTGCATTCCTGAATATCTTTGTTTCGTCGAGACAGATAGGTTTTCTGTATTTCCGGTGTAATGAAAGACATAAAATTTGCTCCCTTTTTGTGGGTCACTATAAAGCAACTCATGTTTAATGCGTTAAACCATAATCATTCAATTTGCGGTACAAAGTTTTTCGATCGATGCCCAACATCTTGGCTGTTTTATCCTTGGCCCCTTTGTTTAGGTCTAAAATTTTTAATATATGGCGTTTTACAATTTTTTCTAATTTCACACTTTCTTCATCTGTTCCCGAAATTTCTTCGATTTCAACAGCTGCCGCGACAGGCTCCTCAGAATTGTAATTTACCCTGGATGCCGATGAATACTCTTCAAGCAGCAAATCACTGACCTTGATTTCATCCCGTTCAGACAGGACCACCGCACGCTCGATCGTATTTTCTAGCTCGCGAACATTTCCAGGCCAAGTGTGTGTTAATAAGTAAGATAGAGTTTCTTTAGAAAATTTCTTGGCGTGAACAGAATTAAGAATCGCAAATCGACTCAAAAAATGCTCTGCCAAAGGAATAATATCTTCCTTGCGATTTCGTAATGGTGGAATGTGAATAGGGATTACATTCAAGCGGAAAAATAAATCTTCGCGGAACCGCTTTTCCATAACTTCATTTTTTAAATTTTTATGTGTTGCCGCAATCACACGAACATCAACATCACGATATTTATTTTCGCCAATTCGCTTTATTTTTCGCTCTTGGAGTACGCGCAGAATTTTTGCTTGAAGTGGAAGCCCCATGTCTCCTATTTCATCCAACAACAGGATTCCCCCTTGAGCCTCTTCGAACAGACCTTCTTTTTTATCAATCGCACCCGTAAACGAGCCTTTTGTGTGACCGAACAGCTCGGCCTCTAACAGAGCCTCTGGAATCGCAGCACAATTAATGGCTAGGAACGGCCCATTTTTCCGATTTCCCCATTCGTGAATCGCTTTGGCTATAACTTCTTTACCTGTGCCGCTTTCCCCAGTAATCAAAATGTTTGCCGAGCTTGTTGAAACGCGTTTTGCAAGTTCCAAGGCCGCACGAAAGCCCGGGCTTTTGGCAATAATCCCCTCTATCTGAGAGTCTGAACGTTCTTTCAGTGCTTGCCGAAGCGTCGTGTTTTCATGCAAAATTTGTTTGAACTTAAGCGCCCGTTGCAATGAAACTTCCAGTTGAGGTAGTTGTAGCGGCTTTACAATAAAATCAAACGCGCCTGCCTGCGTGGCCTCAAACGCCGTTTGGACTGATGAACGTGATGTCATTAGGATGATTGGCAAATGAATTCCCCACCCTCGTAGTTTTTTAATCAGTTCCATTCCTGAAATTTCAGGTAATACTAAATCAGTAATGATTGCGTCGGCAGTTAAATTTGTTTTGCGGGCTTCGGCTAATAAATTCATGGGATTATCAAAGAACGTGAGGGAATAGCCTCGCGGGCTGAAGTAGGCTTGTAGAAGATCTTGGACGTCGACATCATCCTCGATAACAATGACTTGGGTATCACTATTTTGGTTCTTGTTCAATTTAGCCACAGCAGAGGAAAAATGCCACATTTTTGCACATTTGTCCATGTCTAATAAGAAAATCCTACGGTCTCGCGTTTGCACTTTTCTAAGCTACTTTATTAACCCTGAATCACACAAAAGGTGGGCATCATGAAAAATTTTACACTATTTACCAGCAGTATCTTTTTTGTCGTTGGGTTCTTTTCACACTCAGTAAGTGCACAAACAGCTACGGATACACCCGAAACAACAATAACGACAAAGACGGATGGGACGGGATTTCTATCTCGATGGGGCGCCTTCCTAGAGCCGTTCCTTGATTATGAAGCAACCGATACCAACATTCGTACCTCACAACTTCCAATAATTACCGATGATGCGTCCGGAACAAACGACGGATTTGGCATCGGCGGTCGGCTCGGTGGTCATATATATGAAGCCGTTTGGCTTGCTGCTGATCTCAGATATTCGCGCACATCTTTGGCTAATTCATTTTATCAAAGTGCGGACACGGATAACTTTAACTATGGCGCCACACTTGGCGTTCAGACCCCTTGGGCCGGTGTCCGGCTTTGGGGAACATATTTACTTGGCGGATTTTCGGATCCTGCCGAGGGCGTTTCTGGCCTAAATTTAAAGTTTGAAAACTTCAAAGGTTATCGAATTGGTGCCGGTGTTCATGCAGCGACAGTTAGCGTGAATGTAGAGTACCACGATGCAAAGTATGGTAAAACAAGCATACAGCGCATTGGCAGCTTAGCTTTGCGAGGTGACACAAACATCGACACCGACGCCAAGGGATATACAGTAAGCGTAGGTTTTCCACTCGAATTGTAAATTAGATAACGAGGCTCATGAAAAAAGAAAGCATTGCAAGCGTTGGAATTCTTTTGTTTTATGGCCTTTTTTTCATCCCTTTTTTAATACCAATCGCGCTCGCAGCGATATTTGCCTGCGGGCTATCGCCTTTACTTGTAAGAGCTAAAAAGAAGATTTTACCGGGCCACTACAAATCCATGACTGTCATAGCAATCGTGGTTGTAATCGCGGCCCTCATTGTATTAGGCCTTGGGATCGCGGGCTCTATTTCTGACCTGGCAGAGATTTTAAAGCAGGAACGAGTTGAAAAATATGTAAACGATATTATTAATCTTCAAGAAAGAATTCCTGATTGGCTGAAAGCTCATCTCAACCTACCAATTGAATTTTCATTCGACAAAATTTGGGACAGCATAGAACAAGCAGCTGTCGCCATTGCGAAATTCGCACTTTCTGCCTCACAAAAACTATTTCTCGCTACTCCACAGCTGCTGCTCAAAACTCTTATCTTTATTCTTAGTTTTATTCTTTTACTGCCTCGGGTAGAAAGTGCGCCACAAAAGATCGACTCTCTCTTTCCGATGGGCGCCTCTCTTGTGAAAAACTTCATTTCTGCCTCTGAGCACGTGCTGTTTAGCACATTTTTAATCGGCGGAGTGCAATCACTGATTATCTCTATCGGCGCACTGTTTTGCGGCTATTCGTCTTTTCTGCTGGTATTTTTTGTTGCATTTATTTTTTCGTTGATACCAGTCATCGGGGCCGGAACATTTGGAGTATTTTTGGCCTTGCTATTATTAGTAGAGGGGACCAAGGGCGCAGCACTTGGTATGCTGGCAGTATCACTTATAGCAGGAACCATGGACAACATTATCCGATCCATGGTTAACGCGTCCTATTCAAAGAACAATGTTATTGTCTCTTTTATTGCGTTGGTGGGATCCATCATGATGTTAGGTATTTCCGGTATTTTTATTGCCCCTGTGGCTGAATCCCTTGTCTTACATATAATCCGCAGCCAAAAAACAACTCAAAAACCGTCTTTTAATTTTATTGAGACTTATCGCCCCCATGATTTGTAAAAAATCCGGGGCAAATAATCCCATGATACGCTGTAACTAATACGAGAACAAATTTAGCCATATTACGCAAACTTTACTGCGGTGGCACAGGGGTTGCTTCATGGGCTAGTGCAGATTTGAACGCACGCACGAAAGGAGTTCTGGTTATGATCAACGAGAACATCATCAAAGGCCAGTGGAAGATAATCAAAGGCGAGCTTCAAAAGAAATGGGGCGCTCTTACGAATGATGAATTGGACAAAGTTCAAGGGAATGTAAAAGCACTTGAAGGCCTCATGCAAAAAAAGCTCGGCCTGAAACAGGACCAAGCAAAATCGGAATTGAATCATTTTTTTGATAAATTTGATTCAAATGGAAAAAAAGCCAAAGGAGATTACCGCGATACAGACGATGCGGATATGTCCTCTGACGATTACGAAGATGAGCGTTAATTAATTTTTGAATTTAATTGTATAATTTATCACCTGTGGGAGGGGGGGCCG
>CAUJEF010000138.1 GCA_963169515.1 Bdellovibrionota bacterium | reverse complement strand
CATTCCGTGCAGGGGTATCAGCACGTCCATTTTGTAAAACTGGGCCATGACGGACAAAAGAATGGCACCACCCACCATTCCGAATGCACCAGAAATAGAAGCTGTAAAAAAAGCTGCGACAAAAAGAACTATATTTTGTGTATTAAAAAGAGCTACAACCATTTAATACTGCAACCCATAGAGGGATTCTGTTTTTTTGGAACCTCGTTATTGTAAAGCACCGCTTCAATGGCCTCCCTTAATTCTTGACGATGGACCTTTGCTGCCTCTTTCCAGTTGTCGTCCAGGCGCCCGCGATAAACTAATTTTCTATTTTTATCGTACAAAAAGAAATCGGGGGTACAGACGGCTCCAAATTTTCTCGCTATCTCTTGTTTAGCGTCATGCAAATATGGAAAAGGATATTTTTTTTCTTTCCAGCGCGCAAAGAGAGCTGCGGGCTCGTCCTCTTTGTATTTTGAAGTTTCATTGGAACAAACTGCAACGATGCCGCAGCCCTCTTCTTGGACGTCTGCAGCTAAACTCAGCAGGCGATCTTCAATGGCTTTCACATAGGGACAATGGTTGCAGATAAACATTACCAGCAGAGCTTTGTATTTTTCAAAATCTTTTAAAGAATAATTTTTTTTATAATCAACAAAAGGCAATTCGAAATCAGGGCAAGGTTTTCCGATTTCAGGATCTGGTGTTTGTGTAAGCGCCATGTTGCCTCCGAGTTTAAATTTGTGTCCAAGGAATAATTCCCTCGTTATTTCTTAAGCTGCCGTCTGGTAAAACTTTAATAAATGGAGTTTTTACAAGTGGATTTAAGTTGAGAGCTTGCAGTAATTCCGCAGCAGACAGGGGATTAATTTTTTCAAGCAAGCCACCGGAAACTGCTTCATGGATTTCTAACTGAAGGCGCTTTAAAAAAACGGTCCACATTTCTTGTGTTACGGGGCCGGGCAGTTGGCTCTGAAGGTCGCCTGCGTTCGGTAAGTTTGGTGCAGCCTGCACATTGATTCCTAAACCAACAATTATGCGATGTTTTTTCTTAACGGTAACCGACTCTATCAAAATCCCAGCAACTTTTTTATTGTTTATATAAATGTCGTTAGGGGCTTTCACGCTCCAGATCAAATCGTGCCAACGGGATTTCAACGCTTTATATACGTGAAGCCCCAACATTGGTGAAATGATAGGCTGCGGAGGCTTTTCCGTTTGAAATACCCATGACGAAAGCAGTTGTGTTCCCTCGGCAGCATTCAGCCACGTATTTTGTCCACGACCGCGGCCTTTTGTTTGGATGTCGGCAATAATTAGATCGTAGTGTTCTTCTTCGGCCAGGGACTTGGCGTAGCTATTTGTGCTTTCAATACTTTCGAAATATTTAAAGGAAATCTTTACTTTCTGAGCCCATTCTGCTGTCCATTGGCCGATCATTTTAAATTCCAATCAAATTTAAGACTCATGTCTGCATACGCCGCAGAATGGGTAAGCGCTCCAACACTAATGAAATCCACACCCAATTCGGCTACTTCGCGGACGCGATTCAAGGTCATGTTACCGCTAGCTTCTGTTTTTATCGGCTTTGGAATTTCCTTTAGGCATTTTTTCAACATTTCAACATCCATATTGTCGAGTAAGATCTGCTGGACGTCATGTTGGACGGCAATTTGAACTTCTTCGATATTTTTACACTCAACTTCGATGGGTCTTTTTGTGGCCCTGCGTATGCGAATAATGGCATCTTTAATTCCACCAGCTGCGGCTATGTGATTGTCTTTGATTAAAATTGCATCGCTTAAATTCATGCGATGGTTTGTTCCACCACCATCGCGAACGGCTTGTTTTTCAATCTCTCGCATCCCTGGGGTGGTCTTTCGGGTGTCTAAAATTTGTGTGTCTGTGTGCCTGATTTGAGCCACGAATTGTTTTGTGAGCGTTGCAATCCCACATAGATGACAAAGAAAATTCAAAGCCACTCGTTCGGCTTGCAGTATGAGCGTAAGATCACCCGTGACGAGCGCAATAATTTGGTTTTTTAAAACTTGATCTCCACTTTTGAATTGCCAAGATATTTTTGCTTCAGGATCCATATATAAAATGCACCCTGTGAAAACTTCGGTTCCAGTGAGAATCAAATCTTGTTTTGCCAAAAGCTTTGCCTGTCCGGGCACGGAACCCAGTTGAAGCGAAAGGGTTGTCAGATCACCATTGGGCAGATCTTCTTCAAAGGCTTTTTTTATTAGTTCGATCATTTAGTTTTCTATATCGCGAATCAACCGATTTAGTTCTTCTTTTACGATTTTAGAGGCTAAATCCGGAACGATTTTCCATGCCATTTTTTCAATAATTTCTTGGCACTGCTGTTTTACAAGTTCTTCTAATTGCATATGTGAAAGCGAGCTTCCACCGTTTTGCCCCTTGATCACCACTTCAGAACCGATGGCAGTGACTGTCGGAGGAGGTTCAACATTAAAACTTGGATTTTCTTGTTTATTGAGCAAGAAATCCATATTTTTCACGGCTTCTGGCTCGTTATATTCAATATTTATATCGTCCGCAGATGAATTTTCGGGTAGCGCCAATTCAAATGGGCTGTGCTCTGCCATAGGTTGTGCAATAGAAGGTTCTTGGTTTGCAAATTCTGGCACAGATCCAATTTCTACTTGCTGAAACTCCTCTGCATGGTTTTGAAGATCAACTTCTGGGAGAGGACTTTCATCCGGTTGGTCCAAGTGATCACGAATGTTGATTGGACCGCCTGAAGGCGAGTCATCTGGCATTTCCAAGTGAGCGCTCAAGTTTGTTGGCGTTGATGTCGTCGATTTAGAGACTGGTTTTGACGAGGCTTTTGGAGTGACTAAATTCTTAACTAAATTTCGAAGAGCTTCCGCCTCAAAAGGCTTTTCAAGCTTTGCGTCTGCCAATGAGTCCCGTGCCTTGTCTTCGTCAAGGTCCATGAACCCGCTCCACATCAAAACGACAGGGATTGATTTTAAAACAGGGTGGGTTTTCAAAAGACGGCTGACATCATAACCCGATTGCTTTTGCAAGAGAATGTCGACAAAAATAATTTCTGGATTGAACTTTGTTGCGACGTCGATGACATCCAGCCCGGAACCGACGACTTTGAGGTCAACACCATGTTCCTGAAGGGAAATCAAAACCACTTTTTTAATAGATTCGCTATTATCAGCGAGTAAGACGCGTAAAGCCATTCGCCTTCAGTAAACTTATTTTTAAAATAGGAGTCAAGAGAAAGTGCTTCGGAATATGGGGTGCTACGGTTTATAAATGAAAGTATATGTTCGATATCATTGACCGGCACATTTTAAAGGTTTTTTTCGTCTACCTAGTGTCAAGTTTGGTGGCATTATTGACTTTGTTTATAGCGGTTGATGCGCTTTCCTTGTTGGTGCGCGAGTCTCCGCCGATTGCGACGCTCATCAAGTACTATCTTTATTACACCCCATCCGTGATTTATCAGATGCTGCCGGCCGCGTGTTTGGTGGGCACGCTTTTCACCTTGAGCGGGATGAATAAGTCCAATGAACTTGTAGCTCTGTTCACTTTTGGCAACAGTTTAGCCCGTGTGAGTGCGCCTATACTGATCATCGTTGCGGTACTTTCGGTCCTGGCTTTTTGGATTGGGGACCAGGTCCTGCCACTAGCAAATTCGAAAAAAAATTATATTTTTTATTCTGAAATTAAGAAAAAGCCGGGACATTTTTCAACGATTAAAACTAACAAAATTTGGTACCGAGACAAAAATATCATTCTAAATTTGCAGACCTACAATGCAGAAAAAAAACTCGCACAGGGCGTGACCTTTTATTATTTCGACAACAATTGGGATTTGGTTCAATTGATTTCGGCACGCGATGCTCTTGTTAAAGAAGATCATTGGACTCTAAACGACGGAACTATTACCTTGTTTACTCAAGACTCGAGCTTTCCTCTGAATCAAGAGTTCAAAGAAAAGGTAATATCCTTAGAAAATATCGTTGAGGATATTCAGAATACGACTCAATATTCCGACACTCTATCTGCAAGAGAACTTCGTCGTTACGTTCAAAAAAACAAAGAGGCGGGACTGGATACTCTGCGTTACGAGGTAGATTATCATGGTAAATTTGGGTTTTCATTTGCGGCCTTTGTAATGTCTTTTATAGGGATTCCATTTAGCGTTCAAAACAACCGCTCGGTGGGACGAATGAAGGGGGTCGCAATTTGTCTTGCGCTTGCATTTTCATATTGGATTCTTTTTAGCTCTGGGCTGGCGATGGGCCGCCACGGGTCTTTGCCCCCAGTAATTGCGGCTTGGTTGCCCAACATCGCTATGGTGTCTGTCACAATCTTCTTCTTATTGCGCCTTAAGAAATAATGCGTTAAAATTATCGTTAGTTTTCCTCGGTATTAGGGCTATTTATGATATTGAAAGTTTTGACATTTCCCCACCCAAATTTGCGCAAAAAATCAACGCGCGTTAAAGATGTCACCCCTGAAATTCGCACGCTGGCACAGGATATGCTTGAAACCATGTATTACGAGCGTGGGGTGGGGCTAGCGGCCCCCCAAGTCGATCGCCAAATTCGAATGGTTGTGATTGATACGAGATCTTCGGATGAAGAGGGCAATCCAACGATGGAAGACATGACAGAGCTTGAAAAAAAGTACTCACAGCCACTGATCGTTATTAATCCCGAGATCACAAAGCGTGAGGGCAAGACTACTTACGGGGAAGGGTGTTTGAGCGTGCCAGGTTTTATCGAAACTGTGGAGCGTGCGAACTACATAGAGGTGTCTGCACTCGATGAAAATGGCAAAAAAATTGAAATCAAAACTGATGGGTTGCTTGCAATTTGTATACAACACGAAATTGACCATCTCGATGGGAAGCTTTTTATCGATCGCATCAGCTTTCTTAAAAGCAGTAAAATCAAATCCAGCATCAAAAAACACGGCTACCCTGAGCGTAAGCAGGAAAGACGGATTCTATAGGCACAACCCATGAGTAAGATTCGCATCCTCTATCTCGGGACCCCGGATTTTGCTGTTGAACCGCTTGAATCGCTTGCAAAAGATGAGCACTTTGAAATCGCGGCTGTGGTTAGTCAACCCGACAGACAGCGTGGTAGGAACATGAAAGTGCAGTCGTCACCGGTAAAGGAAGCGGCATTGCGGCTCGGGCTGAAAGTCGAAACAACAGACAAAGTCAATTCGCCTGAGTTTCTGGAAAAAATAAGATCTTTTCGTTGTGATAGCGCGGTTGTGATTGCGTTTGGTCAAATTCTTAAGCAGGATTTTTTAGATCTATTCCCTCTTGGGGTAGTTAATGTTCACGCGAGTCTTTTGCCGAGATGGCGTGGGGCGGCTCCCATACAGAGGTCAATCGAGGCCGGTGACAGGGAAACAGGTGTTTCATTGCAAAAGATTGTTTTAAAATTGGATG
Organism: Bdellovibrionota bacterium; assembly: GCA_963169515.1. GTDB lineage: Bacteria > Bdellovibrionota > Bdellovibrionia > Bdellovibrionales > JAEYZS01 > CAUJEF01. The sequence continues at coordinate 2,266 of CAUJEF010000138.1, read as the reverse complement.
CTGGACCTGTGATCGGGGTTCGAAAAATGGACCTGACCGATGATATTGATGCGGGCGTGCTTTATAATAAAATGAAAATGATGGCGTGTGATTTGCTTAAGGTGGATTACATGGATTATTTGCGCGGAAATTTATCGCCGCGAGAACAAAACGAATCCGAAGTAACAATCGCAAAAAAAATTGAAAAAGAAGAGGGGCAAATTAATTGGAACGATCCTGCGCGTACTATTTTTAATCGTCTCAGAGCTTTTTCAATTTGGCCCGGGGTTTGGACCCAACGCAACGGTATTTTGAAAATCACACAAGCGGAGTGCCTTACTGACACAGGCGGAAAGCCAGGCCACGTTATTCAGGTGGATAAGAAATTTTTTGTTGTATCGTGTGGCAGTGGAGCGTTAAAAGTCTTGGAAGTACATCCAGAGTCGAAATCTAAAATGAATGTGGAGCAATATTTATTAGGCTATCCACTGCAAAAAGGTGAAAAGTTTTGAAAACACTCGTCGCACCCAGCTTGTTGTCTTCTGATTTTGCAAATCTTCAATCAGAAATTAAAAAGGTTACCGCGGCCGGAGCTGATTGGCTACACGTTGATGTTATGGATGGACAATTTGTAAAAAATATTACAATTGGTCCCCCGGTCGTGGCTTCGATCAAGAAAGTTTCAAAAATTCCATTGGATGTGCATCTAATGATCGTAAATCCAGAAGATTATATTGCTGCTTTTATTAAGGCGGGTGCGGACATTGTTACAATTCATCAAGAATCAACAAAAGATCCAGCTTCAGTCTTAAAAGAAGTCCGAAAATTAGGTGCAAAAGTTGGAATCACTTTGCGACCTGGAACCGATATCAAAAAAATAGAATCTTTTTTTGATCTTGTCGATCTGGTTTTGATAATGACCGTCGAACCTGGGTTTGGCGGGCAAAGTTTCTTGACTGATCAAGTGGATAAAATTCGCTATGTGCGCAAGCACGTAAAGCCCAATGTGTTTATTGAGGTCGATGGCGGTATCGATGAAAAAACATCAAAGATTTGTCGGGATGCGGGAGCAAATGTGATGGTTGCTGGCAGTTACGTATTTAAAAACGATTACAAGGCAGCCATTGAAAACTTAAGAGGGCAAAAATGAAAATCGAGGGCAAAGGGCTGAATTTAGAACACGTCATTCAAATCGCCTTAGAAAAGGAAAAAGTAGAGCTTTCATCAGCTGCAAAAAAAAAGGTCTCCGACTCACGAGCTTATATTGAAAAGAAACTGAAATCTCAGGAGGCTGTGTACGGGGTCAACACAGGGTTTGGTGCTGCGGCCCGAGTTAGAATTGATGACAAAAGACTTACGCAACTTCAAAAGAATTTAATACGTTCCCATTCAACGGGCGTTGGGGAACCGTTTTCGGCTGAAGAAACTCGTGCGATCATGTTACTGCGAGCAAATGCGCTTGCCTGCGGTAATAGTGGTGTTCGTCCTGAGGTTATTGAAAAGATCCTGGAATTTTTAAATGCTGATATCGTCCCCTACATTCCTCAACAAGGGAGCGTTGGCGCGAGCGGAGATCTTGCGCCATTGTCCCATTTAGCGTTGGCAATAATTGGCGAAGGTTATGTGTGGGGTGATGGAAAAAAAACTGCAACAGCTAAAGTTCTAGGGGCTAAAAAAATTAAACCATTGGAACTGCAAGCAAAAGAGGGACTTTCTCTTATCAACGGCTGTCAAGTGATGACCGGCGTCGGTCTGTTAAATCTTTCCCGAGCGCGTCGATTGTGTTGGCTTAGTGATCTTGCAGGAGCGATGAGTGTCGAAGCTTTGCTCGGGAGCCGAAACGCATTCGATCCATTGATTTCGAGTGTGCGCCCCCATCCGGGCGAATCAAAGACCGCAAAAAACTTAATTAAAATTTTAGGGCGGCAATCGAAAATTTCAAAAAGTCACGAAGGCTGCGATCGTGTGCAAGATTCCTATTCCTTGCGATGTATGCCACAGGTCCATGGAGCGGCAAAGGATACGCTTCGAAATGCCGTGGAGGTTTTAGAGCGAGAGGCCAACTCAGCAACGGATAATCCGCTTGTATTTCATAAAGAAGATAAAATTTTATCTGGCGGGAACTTTCACGGTCAGCCGATTGCATTTCAAATGGACTTTTCAGCCATTGCTGTTGCTGCGTTGGCTTCAATATCAGAGCGGCGCTTGGAAAAGCTAACAAATTCCCACACCAATGGGGCCGGGTTGCCAATGTTTGCAATTGCAGACAGCGGTCTCAATAGTGGGA
>CAUJEF010000137.1 GCA_963169515.1 Bdellovibrionota bacterium | reverse complement strand
ATCAATTCATTGATCGGGCAGAAGCACATTTAATTTTTTTTCGAGCTCAAATTCATCAGCCTTTGGTGGAAGTTTTATGAGATTTGAGTAAAAAGCAGTGGTGCCAAATTTAACGAGGTTTGTGCCAGATATAAACTTTGCCGATACATATATTCGAGGAGCCAGGGCAATGCCTGACCATGCAGAGGAGCTGTCTTTTATTACAGAGTTCAATATTTTAAATTTGCTATCACCAAGAGAGATCGTATCTCCTAATTTGGCTCCAAGCTGAATCAAGAGTTCCGGTTGAACCCAAACCCCGTTTTCAATAGAAATATCTTTTGGGCTGTATTCTGTTACTGAAGATCCATCAGCTAGGGTGAGCTCTCCATAGTACGGGTAACTGTCTTCGATGACTTTTACCTGCACAAGGCGGGATACATTTTTAAAACTGAGCATTGAATAAAGTTCCGTAACAGAGCTGACCTTTGAGCCAGCAGGAAGCGCTTGCAAAAACGCCTTGCGCTCATCGATAGTTAGGCCGCGGCGTCCCCCGACCCGCAGGTCTGCAGCCAGAATTTCACGGGATTGTTTATAGAGAGTATCTTGGATTGAGTTTTTAAATGAATCCAATCCAATAAAGCAAGCCAGGCCTAAGCTAAGGTTTGCAACAAAGAACAATACAAATTTTTTATTATTCCAGAGTTCTTTAAATGCAAGTCTTAGGAGCATATTAAGCCCGTATATCTAGCGGATGTTTAGCGTCGGTGAGTCTGTTTTTATCAATGAAAAAGCGATGATTACATTTTTCGGCTAAGGTTTCGTTGTGGGTAATCAATAAGAGCGTCATTTTGTTTTTTTCGACCAAATCAAACAAAAGCTGCATGACTTGATCACCTGTTTTGGAATCTAAATTTCCGCTCGGCTCATCAGCCAGCAGAAGTGCTGGTTCAACAATAAACGCGCGTGCAATTGCAACCCGCTGCTGTTCGCCGCCACTCATTTGCGATGGAAAGTGGTTCTTTCTGTGATCGAGCCCGACGCTTGAGATCGCTTTTTGGGCTTTTTCTAGGGCGGCCGGATCGTTTTTTAGCTCTAAGGGGAGAGCGATATTTTCTAGAGCAGTAAGATGTGAGAATAAGTTGAACTGTTGAAAAATTATTCCGATCCGTTGTGCTCGAAATTGCGTAAGTTGACTTTCCGAAAGGAGAGCCAGATTTTGTCCATCGATGACAATCTCGCCTGCCGTCGGATGATCAAGTCCTGCCACGAGACTGAGAAATGTTGTCTTGCCGCTGCCGGATGGACCGATCACAGCAACGGTATCGCCTTTTTCGACAGATAAATTGATATTTTTAAAAACCTCTATGACATTACTGCCTTGGTTGAACTTTTTAGAAAGATTGTTCACTTTTAAAATCATAACAGCTTCTTCAGGTGCTTGTAGATAGTTTCTGCCAGAACTTTATGTCCTTCTTCATTGGGGTGAATGCCATCAGGAAGATTCAGTTTTGGATTTCCGGCAACGCCTTCAAGAAGAAAAGGGACAAATTCTAGCCGCTCTTTTTTTGCAATTTTAGAAAAGACGTTTTGATAATCGTCTCTGTATTTTTTTCCATAGTTAGGCGGCATTTGCATTCCGACAAATAATATTTTCATTGAATTTTTTTGGGCTATCCTTAGGGTCTCTATCAAATTTTTTTCCATTTTTTCTGAACTAATCCCTCGAAGGCCATCGTTTGCACCGAGTGCAAGAATCAGGATGCTTGGTTTTGCTTTCAAATGCCATTTTAAGCGGCTGGGGCCGCTTGCGGATGTGGCACCGCTAACTCCGGCATTGATGATTTTTATGTTGAAACCTTCTTTGGAAAGACGATCTTGTAAAAGAGCGGGGTAGGCCTGTTCTTCTGAAATTCCATAACCCTCGGTGAGTGAGTCACCAAGAGCAATTATTTTAGTTTCGGCTAATGCAAGGGCAGAAAATAGGAAAGCGGAAACGACAAGCGATCTATTTGCCCAGCATTTTAACATCTTCCATCTTCCCATTTAGTATGTCCTTGTTAACATCTTTGCTTCCAAAGGTTTTCTTCATCCACTTCAGAGACCATACGCGAAACCGGTCAACATAAGTATAGGCGGCTGGGACGACAACCAGTGTTAGAAGTGTAGTTGTAATCAATCCGCCGATAATGGCAATACCCATACTGACGCGTTGGCGTGAGGCTTCGTTTAGACCGATTGCAATTGGCAAGCTGCCTGCAATGAGCGCAAGCGTTGTCATGAGGATCGGACGCAGTCGAGTCTTTCCAGACTTAACAAGCGCTTCTGCGCGATCCATACCTTGGGCAACGAGCTGGTTTGCATAGTCGACCAGAAGGATAGAATTTTTTGTAGATACGCCAAGCAACATAATAATTCCAATCCATGAAAAGATATTCAGGGATTGGTGCATAATTGCAAGCGAGAAGAAGGCTCCGCAAATTGCTAACGGAAGTGCGAGCATAATTGTAAATGGAGTAATAAATGATTCATATAAGCTTGCAAGCACGAAGTAGATAAATAGAACCCCGAGTCCCATTGCCATTGCCATATTTTGACCAAGCTCTTCAAAGTTTTCGGCTTGTCCTACAAATGCGAAGGTCATTCCGGGTGGAAGTTTTGTATCTTCTTCAGTGGTGAGCATTTGGCCGACTTCTTTTAAAATGTCAGCAAAACCGGCGCCAGCGGCTATGTCGCCATTCACTTGTACATAACGGTTGCGATCTTGACGATTAATTCGCGATGGTCCTTCTGTTTCAACCGGTTTTGCAATTCGGCTTAGGGGAACAAGCGTACGGTTTATGTTTGGAACATAGGTGACATTAAAATTATCATCCAGTGCCCGCTGATCTTCTTGTAAGCGGACACGGATGTCGTATTCTCGATCGTTTGCCCGGTATTTCGCAGCGGTAACTCCGTCCACGAGTGCGCGCATCTCCATCCCTGCCTCTGCTGAAGACACACCCATTTGTTCCTGCATTCGTTTGTCAAATTGCACTTGGAACTCTGGCTTTCCTGGTCGGAAATTAATATCCACATCCACAAGCTTTGGATATTTTTTTAATTTTTCTAACAATGCTAGACCCGCTTTTTCAATTTCTTTTTGATCGGTACCAACGATGTTAACTGTGAATGGACGCATACCCCCGCCAATGGCATCAAAATCTTTTACCTTTGGATTGGCAAACTCAAATTCTTTCAATTGTGCGCGTACCATGTCCTTAAAGTCACCCGTATTCATTGTTCTTTGCGCAAAGGGAACAAGCTTCACATAGGCTTCGGCCACACTTGCGTCTCCGTCGCGGCTTCCTACGGTGAACGCAGAAACAATTACCTCTTTATTCTTACGGATGACCTCGTCTATTTTTGAGGCCACCTCAGCGGTGTGGTCTAAGCTGGTTCCCGGGGGAAGTTGAATAGATACTGCAAATTCGCCAGCGTCTTGTTGTGGCAAAAATGTTTTAACAACCCATTTTACATTAACAAAAATACTGAAAGCGAAGACGGCAACGGCAAGTCCAATCGTTTTGAATGGATGCACTATAACCTTTGCCACGAGTCTTCCGTAGAAATTTTCAAGTCTTGAGTAAAAGCGTTCAAATGGATCCAGCAGGATTCGTTGTATAAAGTTGCGTTTTTCACCGTGTTGGCTAATCCCAGCCAGATACGCAGAAAGCATCGGAGCCACAGTCATTGCGTCAAACAAGCTGATCATCATTGCAAAACAGATTGTCAGCCCAAATTGTTTAAAGAATTGTCCGACGACACCTTGTAAAAACCCGACGGGCCCGAATACAGCAATTACGGTAAACGTAGTCGCAATTACAGCTAGTCGAACCTCGCCGGTTCCATCCAATGCAGCACGAAGGGGAGATTTGCCCATTTCCAAGTGGCGAAAAATATTTTCTCGCACCACGATCGCATCGTCCACCAAAAGACCAACGGATAGGCTAAGAGCTAAAAGGCTCATGATATTGATAGAAAAACCAGCCAACGCTATCAAAATAAATGCACCAATTAATGAATTGGGGAGGGCCATAGCGGTGATAAATGTCGAACGCCCGTTACCCAAAAATAAATAAACAACAAAGATTGCAAGAAGGATTCCGATTCCGATCGATTCAGAGACATCAAGTAGGTTGGCGCGAATCCATGTGGAAGCATCACGAACAACGTGGATGTCCGGTTTTGCTGGATTTGTCTTTAGCTCGTCATTGATTTTTTTGATCTTTTTTAAGACAGAATCAACCACGGCAACTGTATTGGCCCCGGATTGTCGATACACATTGATAAAGAGACTTTTTTTGCCATTTAGAAACGCTCGGGATGTCTCGTCCTTAAGAGCGTCCTGAATGGTTCCCACTTCGTCAACAGTTACAGGGACATCGTTACCGAAAAAATTTACTATGACAGATTTGATATCTTCAATTTTTTGAAATTGCCCCATACTGCGATACACGAGCTCTTTTTCAGAGTCGTTTGTCTTTCCGACGGGAATATTTTCGCCAGATGCCTGTATGCGAGCAGCGACCTGGGATGCAGAAATTTCGTGGGATTTTAACTTGTTTCGGTCAAGCAATACATGGATTTCCCTTTTGCGTCCACCAAGCACTTCAACCATGCCCACTTTATTAACTTGTTCAATTTTTGGTTTTACAATTTCGTTTGCTAAATCAAAAAGATCGGCCTCTGGAAGGTTAGCGCTGACAGCGAGAACAATAACGGGTTGATCCGATGGATCGAGCCGTCGCGTTGTCGGTTCTTCAATATCCTTTGGAAGGTTTCGACGTGCTCGCTGAACGGCACTTTTGATTTGATCTTCTGCGTATTTTACATCTGTTTCCAGGGTAAACTCTGCCCAGACCTGGCCAACGCCTTCCTGTGCAATGGCACTTAAGCGTTTGATTCCAGATATTGTACTGATTTCATTTTCTAATGGTTTTGCGATCAGGGTTTCAATTTCAGCAGGCCCCGCTCCGGGATAGGGTACTGTCACCGCAACGACGGGGAAGGTGACTTCGGGAAACAAATCGACTGGCAGTCGGTTCATAAAAATATAACCAGAAACCAACATCAAGGTCAGAATACTTGTGATGAAGACAGGTCGTTTAATGGATATATCGGCGAGATTCATAGGCTGCCACCTTTATAGAGTTGAAGTTCATTCATAAGAGTGTGGTAATCGCTTTCAGTTTTTATCATATTTAGCTGTGAATCGACGTATTCTTGTTCGAATTGTAAAACTTGGAACAACGTCGTTCTTCCCTTTGCATGCCGCTTTTTTTCTGCTTCAAGTTTTTCTTTTTGGGAGGCTTCCAAAGTTTTTGCAAGCCTCATGCGTTCCAAGGTGTTATCAATTTTTGATTGAAGGCTTTTAAAGTCCCGTTCTTGTTCTAAATATTTTCGTTGCAAATAGAGGTCAGCTGCTAAGGCTTCCTTTTCATATCCCATGCGTACATCTGAAGATTTCTCAAGTGCGAGTGGCATTGAAAAGCGAATTCCAACAGCGTATGCAGGGTGGTTGGATTCAAACGAAGAGCTGATGGCTTTCTGGGACTCAATATCCAGGCCGTTAAGAGAATAGCTTCCGTATATATCAAGAGTCGGCTTGTTGCTCTCTTTATTGATAAGGCTTTCAGATTTAGCGGCTTTTAAGCCCTCAATTGCAGACTTAACGTCGTCACGGTATTTTGATTCATCTAAATTTTCTTTTTTATAGAAGTAAACTTGTGGGCGGGCTAACTGTTCTGTCACGGTGTCAGAGTCAACTCCACGGAGAGAATTAAAATATCGAGACAAAGTCTTTTCCTCAAGCTGAGCCCTGCTTAAATCTAATTGCCGTGATTCATAAACAGTTTTGGTCTGTAAAAAGTCAGAACGGTCTCCAAGATTAGTCGACGCGCGCCCCTGCGCCCATTGTTTAAGTTTTCCAGATAGATTTAAGCTTTCCTGAATTGCGGCCATTGTCTGGCGTGTGAAGTACAAGTTCAAAAAAACATTCTTAGCCTCCATCATGTAGGTTTTGGCTTTGAAATTTTCTTCGAAATGCTTGGACTTGGCTTCGGCTTGGATTGCATTTTTCTGCGCACGCGTTTCGCTGCCAAATCCGTTCCTCCATAGCGATTGTGATATTTCAATTGACGGGGATGCGGTATAGTATTCCGGAACAGGCAAAAACGAACCGCTTGCGTGTTCTGTGTTTTGAAACATCCAATCGTATTTTAGCTTTGCTTTTGTCCCAAAAGAAGTTTGTTCGCTAATCGCAATCTGTGCAGCTTGACTGCTTTTATAGTCACCGAGTGCGATATTGGATGGCGGCCTTTCATCGACGCCGGTTTGAGCGGTCAATTCTAATTGTGGCAAGGTAAGGAGAGCGGCCCCTTTCGATCGAAGATCAGCACCTTCTTGCGCTGTTTGGGATGCTTTGAAGCCCGCATGATTTGCCTGAACTTGAGTCAGAAAATTGTCAATTGTGAGATCTTTTGCCTGTGCTGATATGATTGTAAGGATGGCTATAATGAAATTCATAGTTTTATCTGGGCTCCATTCCATGGAAAAAAATTTCTAAGGTCGTATTGATAAATTCATCGCGGATTTGAGGGTCCACGATACTTTCGCTATAAAGTTTTTTTCTCAGTTTATCTGTGCGCAGGGCGTATTGTACTCCGCCCATCAAGAAAACGCTAACGGTTCGTGGTGGAAGGTCATTACGGATAAAGTTTGCGTCTTGGGCTTGTTTGATAAACCCTACAAAAGTTTCAAACAGTTTTTGAATTGATTTTTTAAAAATTTCCATTGCAATCGGATCATCGGTTTCGATTTCACGACGGATAATGCAGCCGGTATCCAAATTTCTGATTTCTTCGTCGATCATGGCTTCTAAAAAAATCTTCATGCACAGCTTGAATTCCGAGAGCGTTGCTGGCGTTTGCATTTTTGTTTTTAAAAACTCTAGTTTGCTTTCAATGTATGGCAGCAAACACTCGCGATAAATACCTTCCTTGCCGCCGAAATGGTAACTAACAAGGCTGATATTTGCTTTGGCGCGCTCAGCGATTTTCTTTACGCTTGTTCCGGAAAAGCCTTGCTTTGCAAACAGAAAGGTCGCGGCCTCAAGGAGCTGATCCCGGGTTCGGTCGCCGCCTTTTGCGGTAGCTTCTGTTTTCATACGATAGTCCTCAGTTTGTTTGTGTGCGTTAGCCAGTTTAGATATTTATTTGAATAATTCAAACAAACATTTAAAAAAATCAAATGATCATTTGAATCAATTTGGAAAACAGTACCTGTTTAAGGGGCTTGGACCTTAGTTTCATTGTGCTTTGTTATAAGGCAGTGACCATATTAAAAGCAGGGTTTCTTGCTCGAATGGATTGCTTCATAATCACAGTTCCCCTTAGAATCTAGGGATTGGGGGAGCTATGAAATATGTGGGTTATTTGGTACTAACCATCGGCCTTTTGCTTGTGGGCTATTCGGCCTATGATCTTTTTTTTAAAAAGAAAAGCATTCAGCACAATCTGATTACTGAAACCGAATGTAATATAGAGAAAAAAACTTTCGCGGCTTCTGACGATAATATGGCGGGATTGATAGAAAATGGCCAGGAGTTTGATGTTGAGATGAACTGGTATAAATGTCACCCTGTTGAAAAAGGTGATGTGGTTCTTTATAGGTTTTCAAATACAAGAGATCCAGTTCCCAGAGTAATCCGAGCAATTCCTGGTGAAGTGTTCAAACTGATTCGTGCAACGAATAGATGGAATGTTGAAATCGGGGGGCGTATTTTAAAGGCTGGTGACGAGCCCTATTTTTTTGGAGCCGAAGTGAGCCCTGTACTGTCGCTGTACGAAAAATCAAGCAATGGCTTACTTGATTCAGACACAGTACTTCTATTTTCAAACCACCCGCCAGGCGGTTTTGATAGCGGCATTTTCGGCGCAGTCAGCATTCAGGACTTGATAGGCAAAGTGGATGTGAAATCCGTACGCAAGGCAACGGGATCTGCTATCCATACAGAGCCGTCAAAGCCGGTACCCGCTGAAACCACAGATGTAAAAGCCGACCCAAGGTCGGGCTATCCCACAAGTAAGAAAAAGTAGAAAATCGTAAAATATGGAGTTACCATAAGGGGATTAGGGGGGCGCTATGTGGTCACAACTTAAGTTTATGTTGCCGTCGGTGGCAATCTACTTTGGGCTTTGTTTATTTTTGTGCTTTTGTGCATGGTTTTTTCTAAAAAGAGCTTATGCAAATTCGAATTTTCCTATCTATCTCCCGGTCGGGTTTGCGCTTCTTATTACCCTTCATTTTACGGGACAAAATTTGATTGTTTATAATGCATCACGGACGTCTTCTGCGGCAAACCATGCGGCGGTACCATCAGACCCATCTGATTTGCAGAAAATGAAAGCGGATTTTTTGAATACGTTAAATAATTGGTTGGGAAACCCAACTCAAGTTACTGTCCAAATGAAGGACGACTTGTTCGCACGTTACTCAAATCTATTCGCGACGTCCGAAGCGAAAAAAATGTTCGAAACCAATATTGGCGCGGTTTATACCTGTCAAAAAGCGTTTTATGAAGACGCTCTGGAATCGTTGAAAGCAAAAAAGGTCGTAAAGAGCGATCTTCGCAAGCGTTGTTATGAAATGGATGGCTCTTTTTTTGGAAGGGAAAAGCTGGTCCCAGCCGAGCTTGTCAAAGCGAACGAAGACATGGTGGAAAAGATCGCCAAGGGGAAGCCTCTCAAAGATGGGGATAAAACTTCTGTAGCAAATGAAAAAGGTCTTCAAGAACAAATCTCAAATTACAATGTCCGGGTACAAACTGTTAAAGCAATGTTTAACTAGCCTCAAAAAATCATTTGATATTAGAATTTTATTGGCATCTAATTGACTTGACCCGTCCAAGAGGGAAAAGTCTAATAAATGGGCAAACGGCTGATCGCGGAGGCGACGTGCATCGACTAGGCATTTTATTGATTTTATTGATTTTTCCCCCGGTATTTGGCGCTTTGAATGATTCGGATTGCGTAAAAAACACACACATTACGACGGCAGAGACATCATGGTCATCTAGAACAATTTGTGGCCGTGATAATTTTGAAAACTGTACAAGGCCGACCAATGAAAACGCCGATCTTCCCGTTGAATTCAATCATGGTAAAAAGACAGAATACGTTGCGGTCTTATTCCATGGTCTCAGTGATTCTCCTTATTTTTTGAAAGATATCGGCTATCAGTTATTCAAAGCTGGCATGAATGTAATGATCCCGCGACTGACAGGCCATGGAACGTGTGCGGAACATTTGAATAATAATTTTACTCAACTCAGTGATTGGATCGGCGGAGGCAAGCACCGCGGAGATGTCCCTTGGGCTATCGAAGAGGCAAAAAAGTTCGGAGAGAAAATTTACATTGGTGGTTTTTCATTGGGCGGGGCACTGGCAACCTATGCTGTTTTTCAAAAGATAGAAGACTTTGCTGGTTTGCTTTTAGTGTCGCCGGCGTTCAAGTTGCATAGAAGATTTGTTGCCAAGGTCAAGTTTGCCGCATTCTTTAGTTCTCCACTACATAGAATTTACGGTGGAAATAAGAATTATGGCTACGGAGTTCGATATCAAAAAATTTCTGCAGAGGGGTCCTATGAGGCTGTTCTGTTGGGCAAAAAGCTTCAAGAATTTAAAGACAAAAATCGTCCAGCAGAAGAATTGCCGATCTTTCTTGCTGTGACAGAGTATGATAATACCATCGACGTCGACTATGCTTTGGATTATGTTCAGAATTATCTTAAGGGTCCAAAAAAAATTATAATTTACAGCGGAGCGGGGGGCGGCGGAAAGCACAAAATTCCTGATGTGAATTTTATTGTGACACCAGAGCTACGACATTCCAGTATTCTGCTTGAGAATTCCCAGTGGAGCGAACCAGAGGAAAACCCTCGTTTCAATGTGTTTAGCTCAATATTTGTTCCGTACATTGAGTCTACTTTTCCAAATGAAACTCAAAAAGAGTTCATAAAATACAAAAAGGCCGAAGAATCCGCCATAAAAAATCCTGTAAAAAGACGTTTGTTCCAAATTAAAAATAAATAAATGCGCGGCTCGCGATTGCTTCTGCAGCGCAGAGCTTCGTCTCCATGATAGCCTAAGGCCGGCCATTTCTTAAAGCATTGCTAACACAACAACGCCTGCCACAAATGCAATGAGATAGAGCCAGCGGTTTTTGCCACTAACGTGAATGTTAGGGAGAAGATCGCTTGAAGCGATGTAAATAAATGTCCCTGTTGAAACTCCGAGAAGTAAATTTAGTCCTGTCGAAACCAAGTGGTGTAGTGAGTAATCTGAGATTAGAACTCCGAGTGGAGCAATCATGGAAAATAAAAGCAGTAAAAAGTAGCGATTTTTTTGACTGAACCGTGTTTGCATCAATAGTGTTGCTAAAATAAATGCTTCGGGGATTTTATGTAAGATAAATGCAAATATGATTGGAAAACCTTCGGAAAAACTTTGTGCTGAGACCAAGGCCACACCGACAGATAGACCGGAAATGATGCCATGAATAGACAGGCCTACGAATGCGGGTAATCCCAAGTGATGGGTGGTACAGTCTCCTTCTTGGCAAGGGTGAACCATAGAAAACTTCTCTAATAAATAAACAAACAAAAACCCTGTAAGGATATAATAACCACTATCCAAGCCCAGCTGTTCGAATGTCATTGGTAGCATATGGACAAAAGACATGGCAATCATCGCACCACTGCAAAACGAAATAAGAAGATCTAAATTTAGCTTTTTCTTATATGTGAAAAGTGGCAGCCACCCTGAGAATAAAGTGACTAGGAACAGGAGTCCTACCGATATTAAAATCACGCCTTTGTCCTTTTTAAAATACTGATATCTATAATATAAATGATTACAGCAAGCCATATAAAACTGAAGCTAATGAGTTGTTTTGCACCAAAAGATTCCTTGTAAATAAACACGGCTATAAGAAAGGTCGTAGTTGGAGTCAAAAACTGTAATATACCCACCGTAGAGTAAGGGATACGCCGTACGCCCTCTAAATACAGTAATAGTGGAATGGTGGTGATAAACCCGCCGCCAACTAAAAGCATTGCGATTCGAGCGTCACTTGTGAAGCCTGAATCAGAGCTGATTCCAAAAATGTAGATCAGCGCAGGTAAAAAAAGAACAACAGATTCCGTAGTTAGCCCTACGTCAGATGACACTGGAATCATTTTTCGAACCAGGCCATACAACCCAAAAGTTCCGGCCAGTGAAAGCGCAATCCATGGGAAATCACCATGAGCAAACGCCATTATCAAAACCCCGATGGAGGCGGAAAGAATTGCGATAAATTGAATTTTTGAAAATTTTTCTTTCAAAATAGTTGCTCCGAAAAGAACATTGAGTAATGGATTTATATAATAGCCTAAGCTGGTGTCTAAAATTTTATCGGCGTTTACGGTCCAAACAAAAATTCCCCAATTCGTACTGATACAAGCGGTGGAAAGCAGTAGGGAAAGAATTTTTTTCCGGTCTTTGAATGTCTCTATCAAAGAAGGAATTTTTTTTCGAACACCAAGAAAGATAAGAAGAATGGTCGCAGTCCAAACTGCGCGGTGATTCACAATCAAGAATGCCGAGGTGCCCTTAAGAAGTTTCCAGTAGATCGGTACTAGCCCCCAAATTAGGAAACTTGAAACTGTAAAGACAAGGCCTGCGGTGTTCATGATGGAGGATTCTCTTAAGCTGATTGCTTTTGTTTGGTGCTGAATACGATAGCTTTTAATGCTTCGAAAGATTCCTTACTGAATGGTTGGCCCATAGTCAATTCAATGTAGACGATGGCATCGGGTGCTTTTTTAGGGGTTGGATTTGCGTGAGATTTTATTGTCAAATTTGCAAATGTATTTGCGATAGAGACCACTTTGGCTAGCGGATGAATATTCATGTCTTTTAGACGTCGTGGAAAACCTTGACCGAACGAGTTTTCATGGTGTTCGTATACGATCGACACAATGTCTTGCGGGACAGTGTTCATGGAATTGAGGATCATCATTCCGCGATAAGGATGGCTTTCGTATTCCTTAACTTCATCGCGGCTCATTTGATCGCGTGATTTTTTCAAAAGCTCAGGAGGAAGCTCCTTTTTCCCTATGTCGTGCAGGAACGCCCCTAGATTGATTTTTTCCAGAGTTTCTCTTCGCGTCCACCCCAGTTGTTTGGCAATCATTGTTGAAAATAAGCTTGTTGCAATAGAGTGCTTTACGATCTCGTCTGAGAGCTGGCTTAGGCTTTCAAAAATTTTAGTCAGACGTTCTTGAGTCTCAATAAAATTGGCAATGTGCTGGGTGATCTGTTTAGCGTTGTGATAGGTCTCTTCGTTAATACCCAGTTCTGCGATTTCTTTGTAAATATCACTTGCTGTATGAGTAAGCACTTCGGTTTTTTTCTTGTTACTGATTTGTTCGTGATCGACTACAATTCCGGCAATGATGATTTGTCGTTTGATAAAGACTGAGTAGTCTTCTTTTCTGATATGCAGATGGGTTAGATTTTTGATTTGGTAACGCTTTAATTGCTCATGGTCAAAAGATTCGTTTGAGCGAATCAACAAGACAAACTTTTCGTCAGCGAGTCGTATATACACGTCTACGTCGGCTTTGAGTCCCTGAAAGAAACTTTCTAAGGGAACGGCGACCATATTATCCAGTTTAACAGGGGCATTGCTCATCATTTTTGTATCGGTTTTTTCAGTTTTAAATTGGATACTGGATTGACTGGCCGTAGGGCCAGGAATTACAATTGACTGTCGATCAAAGGGGTAAAAAAGAGGTTGCATTTGAAGACAATTCTTACAGGAGTAAAGCCAACCGGTGAAGTCCATATTGGGAACTATATCGGCGCCATTCGTCCGGCTCTGGAGCTCGCGAACGACAAAGCCAACCGCTCATTGTTTTTTGTTGCCGATTATCATGCCCTCACAACCGTACACGAAGCTAAAAAACTAAACCAAATGGTATATGATGTCGCGGCAACATGGATTGCCTTTGGTCTGGACACCAAGCATACGATTTTGTATCGCCAGTCCGATGTTCCTGAAATTTTTGAGCTTGCCTGGATTTTGGCGTGTTTTTCCCCAAAGGGTTTGATGAATCGTGCTCATGCGTACAAAGCCATCCTTCAGCAAAATCAAGAAAGGGGCGAGCAAGACGTTGACTCTAACGTCACCGCTGGCATTTATACTTATCCGATTTTGATGGCGAGTGATATTTTGTCATTTGATAGCGATATGGTTCCAGTTGGTGAAGATCAAATGCAACACATCGAAATTGCGCGCGATATTGCACAGAAAATAAATCACAATTACAAAAAGGCTATTTTAAAAATCCCAACGGGATTTGTTCAAAAAAATGCGGCTGTCATTCCGGGGCTGGATGGGCGCAAAATGAGTAAGAGCTATGACAACACGATACCTGCATTTTGTGATACAAATAAATTAAAAAAAATCGTAATGAAAATCAAGACTGATTCACTTCCACCTGAAGCTCCAAAAAACACAGAAGACTCATTAATATTTACGTTGTATCAGCATTTTGCAAAACCAGAACAGATTGAGATTTTTAAAAAGCGATATGCGTCTGGGATCGGGTGGGGAGAAGCAAAATTGGCACTCTACGAAGTTCTGGAAGAAAATTTGAAAACCCCACGAGAAACCTATAACCTTCTGATGTCTGATCAATCAAAACTGGATGCTATTTTGGCGGATGGTGCGAAACGGGCGCGTACGATTGCACAAGAAGTTTTGAAAAGAGTGCGTATGGCAACTGGTATTGAGCGGTAATTAAGATTATGTTACAGGCAAGACAAACATCCTGTTTCTTGTTCTTATAAAGAGCTAGCTAAAAGCCAAGCCAAACTGGACGGTTCGTTCGTCCAGATTCACGCCTTCAGTCCTAAATTCCAAGACCTTTGATCCCGATCCAAAGGTCATGCGATATGAAAAACATCTAAAAATTTTGCTACTAAGCCTGACCTTTGTGGGCTGTGCGCCTATGGACCGAGATGACGAAAGGCTGGTTCGCGAAGACTTGAGCTTTAAGGACTTTAAGGTTTACACAAATATAGAGGAAACGAAAACAGAAGTTGAACCCAGCGTTTTTACGCCGCCATTTACAAATGAAAATTTATCTGGCCATGACAATGATAAATCCTCTTGGCTCACAAAGCTTATCAGTTGGGTGCCTAGTGGCGCGTATAAAGCAAACATCACAAAAGCATGTCATTTTTCACAAGTAGAAAAGATTTTAAGCCATCCAGGGATAACAAATCAAAAGCAAGCTGAAGATTTTCAGGGCTGGGTTAATAAGTGTGAGCCTCAGCTTTCTCGGTACGCGGGTGATAAATTTACCGTGCTTCTTAATTATGCCCTGACAAAATACTCAATGCGAGACAATGAAAATTTGACGAAAGTAAAAATCAATTTATCCAACGGTTATATTTTGCGCGGTATCTTGGGGCTAAAGAGGGATGGGGAAAAACGCCCATTGATTTTGATTCAATCTGGAGTGCACAATAACGCTGACGACGGCCCGTCGGCGCGAAATATTATCATGCAACTTTTTGATGAATCACCGTTCAATGTTTTATTTATCGGCAGTGTAACTGGAAAAGATTTTATGATGGATAATGGAATGCTTACATTGGGGGGGCTCGATGAAGGCAGAAATCTAATCGAAATAGCGCGTATGATAAAAAACGATGCTCCATTTAAAGATATCGTTTCTGAAATTCATGTTCTTGGAATCAGCCTGGGTGGTCACGGGGCGCTTTACTCATCGTTATACAATTCATTTCTCAAGGAAAAAGCCATTGAAAGCGTTATGGCGTTCTGTCCTGTAAATAATCTGGGGCCGACTATGGACAGTGTGTTCGATAATACGCTTCGTGGAGTTTACTATAATATGCTCACTAAAAAACTTTTCAAAGAGGTCTACGACTATGTTCCAGTTCTGGGGCAAGTTCTAAAAAAGAACGAAAATTGGTCTCGTGAAACGATGAGGGTGGCTGTGAAGGAAATGAGCTTCCGTCACTATCGCGCGATTTCACAGTACGATGAATGGACTTATCCTCCATTTAGCGAATTCAAAATACGAAAACCCGAAGACCTATGGAATCTATCTCAATTTGTCGATCAGGCCGATAAGGTTTCTACACCAACAATGGTCGCCTATTCTGGAGATGATTATTTAGTGTTGCCAAATTTGAATTCAAATACATTGCTCGAAAAACTTAAAAATTCACCGAACCCCAATTTGGGGGTTGTTAAGTTTCAAAAAGGGAATCACTGCGCGGCTGCGATTTCAAGCGGATGGCCTACGATATCTTCTTTGTTCCGAACCTATTTTCTTTCCCATTCTAAGAATGTGGACGGGCTCAATGACACTGTTCAGGTAAATTTGAAGAATTACTTGAGGTACAAAAAGTATCCGTTAAGCAAACACCTTAACAAAAACAACCTTCAGTCCAACGTAGAGTTCCAAGCGCTTAAAAAGAAAGATTACGTTCATTTAAAATTTACAATTTTTGATCCGACCAAAGATCGTTACTGCAAAATCTATAAGTATAATACAGCTCCACGAGAATGTTTTTACAAAGAATCAGTGGATGTTCCCATCGCGGCCTTCCATGGCGTTGACGTTTCTTCTCCTGTAGACGAATTTGAATCGCAACGACTTACTCGTTGGTTGAATACTCATGTTGAAGTGCTAAATGCAAAAGGCGAAAACTTGCTGGGTGATCGTGAATGGCCAGTTTATTTGAAAATAAGCGGACGATATGATTATTAAGTCTTGTTTATTGGTCTAGAAAAATTATTTATTTGCTGTTTGCGAAGACGACAGGTTAGATTAAAGGGGTATGATTCAGATGCGGTTGAGTTTTCTGAATAGTTCTAAAGCCAAATGTCTCCCTAAACTAAATTTAAAAAAATTAAATATTTTTAACTTTTGCGCTCGGGGCATTGTTAGTGCCTGCCAGGAGCGTAGGCGTTCGTACGCTGGAAAAGGAGGTGATGCCCATGAGTAAGACACTTTATAAAATGACGTGGGCAGTGGGGGTTAGTGTCCAGATCTAGTCTGGCGCATACTTCTTCTGCCAAAACGTAAAGTTTTAGGTGGGTGGTTCTGGTAGGCCACCCACCTTTTTTTAGTTACAGGAATTTGTTAGTTACAAGAAAACCCTGATCCTTCAAGATTTGTTTTTATTTTGTTCAAGGTAGCCAGGCAAAATTCGCCGCTTGCCTTTCCGCTTGCGACTTCATTGTCTGCGCCGTATTTGTTGTAAATCGTTTTGCATCCGCGTTCGTCTTTAACTACGTGTAGGGTGCGTGTATCGCTTCCTGATTTGCAGGTCAACTGCCCCTCGGTCACGGTGGCTGATGCCCCACTCGACTTGGCTTTCCCAGTTGCTGCAGTTGGGGGTGGGGTCGTAGCTTTTCCATCTTTTTTTGCGGATGATGCACAACCCGAAAGCGCCAACGCAAGAATTGTTGCTGCAAGAATTCTCATGGTATCTCCTGTTCTTGTTTGTTTATGTTATTTTCTTGGAATTTTTGCACCTCAGTCAATGGAATTATTTTTAATTCTCAAGTTGACCTCAGATGGATAGGGGTGCCAGTCTGGATGCATATTCGGAGGCAGCGATGCAGGCGGCGGAACATCTTGAACATATAAAACTAAAGCCCGGAGATTTTCTTTTTAAAGAGGGAGAAAAATCATATTTTTTTTATATTATCCAACACGGCAATGTCGAAATTTTTACTCATGATTCGTCTGGAAAAAAAATAATACTTTCGATATCAGAACCCGGAGAGGCTGTGGGCGAGTTCGCCATGATAACGAAACGACCAAGATCAGCATCTGCCGTTGCAGTTACTCCGGTTGAACTCGTAAAGATTTCTGAAGAAGGATATTACCATCTTCTAAAAGAACTTCCAGATTGGGCCTTTTCTATGATCAAAACATTGGTGGATCGTCTAAGCCGAGCAGATCAAACGATTCGTGAACATTCGATGGAAAATAGCCAACTTAAGAAGAGTTTGGAAACCATCCTAAGCGGCGGGAAATTGAATTAAAACATTTTAATTCAGCCAGCTTTATAAGCGTCCGTTACATAATATGCCCTTATCCCTGCCTGTTGGCCTGACGGCGACATACGTCACCAGTATTAGCTTGCCTGTGAGATGTCGTTGGGATTGAAATAAGCCTTAATTCTATAAGGAGAGCGACATGATCATTCAACGAACAGTTTTAATGGCATTGTTTTTTGCTGCTGGGGAAGCGCTTGCCGCTGGGGCAACTTACAAAGTTGATCCAGCACATTCTTCCATTGGTTTTAAAGTAAGACACATGGGAATTTCTAACGTGAAAGGCCAGTTCACAAAATTTGAGGGAACGGGCTCCTTCGACGAGAAAAATGGGAAGGTCGCAAATATTAAATTCACCATTGATCCGGCCTCTGTCGATACACGAGAAGCCGATCGCGATAAACACCTAAGAACTTCCGATTTTTTTGACGTTGAAAAGCACAAAGAAATGAAATTTGAATCCACCAACGTGATTACAAAAGGAAGCAAGCCGGTTGAGATACTTGGCAAGCTTACCATCAAAGGAGTGACCAAAGATGTTAAGTTGGCGGTAACTGAGTGGGGTGGCACTACGATTGACCCTTGGGGCAACGAAAGAGTTGGCTTCAGCGCGCATGGCAAAATCAATCGGTTGGATTTCGGTGTCAGCTGGAATAAGCCCCTAGACAAAGCAAAGGGTCTAACCGTTGGCAACGACGTCGAAATGATGATCGAGGTTGAGGCGATCAAAGATAAAATTGCAGCAAAGTAAATTAAAAAAATCACAATTACGTGATTTTTAAAAATGGAGAACATCATGAAAAAACAATTAATAGTTGTAGTTGCAGCCTTGGGGCTATTGGCATCTGCACCTGTGCTTGCGTCTGGAGATCAAACACCAGGCCACACCGGAAAAGTGGCTAGAACAAAGAAAGTTGCAAAAAAAGCGGTCAAAGCTACAACTACAAAAGGTGGTGCGACAGCGACAACAGATGCAACCACTGATGGAGTAAAAACAGATACAACTACTGGCGCAGAGGAAGCTCCGCCTGTAACCAAGTAATCTTAGCAAAAAAAGGGGCGCGTTTTTGGCGCGCTCTTTCTTGTAAATCTAAAAAACTCATTCAATAATTTTTTTGCAAAAATCCTGCTGGCCTTTTGGACATTTTTCGGTGGCGAGTTTTTTAAGGCTTTCGATATCTTCGATAGAATTATGCTCTGACAGAGCGTGAGAAAAAATAAATTCATTAAATTGAGTGTCGTTTTGCATATATTTGACGAGCTTTGGAGTCGTTTTCCAGTTTTTTCGCATCAATGTATTTATGGCCGTACTGTAGCCTGCTTCGATGGATTCTTCTTCGCATACTTTATATTTTTTGTATGAATCGTACAGAGTATTAACCCAGACGGCGGGGGCCGCTTTTTGTAAACGGTGAGTTTCACGCAACGCTTTTTTGGCGATTTTTGGAGTACACGTCGTGGTTTTTGATTCAGTCTGTGCAACCACCACAACAATAAGGGCAAAAATAACAAGCAAAATTGAGGTTTTAATTGTCATCTATCTATTTGAATATAGATATAAATGTTAATTTGCAATTGAATTCTTTTAAGTCCCTGACAATAGTGATGAAACTCATAACTTAAGGCTATGTGGAGGTGGGTGATTAAACCCATTGTTGTTATTGATGGGCCGGGTTTAAAATTTGATTATGGATGTGACTAGAATTAAAGGAATAAAGCTGGGCCTTTATGTATTTCTGTGCATATGTTTATTTATAATTTTTTATTTTCGATATCTTGATCTACGCGCAGGGAGCCCAACTCGCGTTGATCTTTCGACCCATGTTTTGATCGTAGAAAATCTAAAGAATCTTAATTTTTTTCCAGGATGGAACAAATCTACCGTAGGGCGACATTCGGTTTCAAAGTACTTGCCTGTATATCATGGCCTTATTGCGTATCATGCGGCTGCCATTTTGCTAGAAAAATTAGGTATCCCGTTACTGGGCGCATTTCTGCTGTTAATGGACATTAGTTTGATTGTCATTCTTTGGATTTTTTATAAAATTTTTGATTCGAGTAAGGCTCCACTTTTAAATCAAGTTCTTGCCATAGGTATTCTGCTCGGAATGTTTTTACCTAACTTTGCACAAGGAGTTGAAAGTGGCTTTCTGGGGCAAATTTTTTCCATTGCCTTATGGATGCTGGCGTATTGGCAGTGGAAGTCAGGGCGGCGTCACCTTGCTGCCGCTGTGGTTTTGGTGGCCATCCTTTCTTATCCTGATTTTTTGTTGTGGTTGTTGCCAGTTTTTATTTTGTCTAGAAAAAATATTCGATGGTTCTGGCGCCTTTGTTTTTTGATCATATGGGTGCTGTTAGTACTCACAGTTTATCATCGGATTGCTCTTGCAGGCACAGACGTCTATTCGATCTATCCTTTGATATTTTTAACCATTGCAAATATTTTCTTTGCGAAAGATTTAAGAAAAATCAAGCCAGCCGAGGCTGTTGCAGTAATAAGTTTTAATCTCGTTTGTATTTTATTTCTTGCATTGCATATAAATAATATGAATTTCAGTTACTATGCATTTAAATTTAGCGCTCCGGCAGCGGTATTCCTTGGGGCTATGGTTCTTTTTGTTCCGCTTAAAAACTTTCGCGGCCTTCTCTTTATTTCGATGTTGTTGCTTTTCTTCCCATCCTTGGGGGGATTTAACTGGCGGACAATTGCTCATTATTTAAGACACCCAGTCATAAATAACGCCTATTTCCAGCGCGCCCAAAATTTAAAGCGGACATTAGATGACCTAACACAAAAAGGCTTTTGTAAGTCACAAGATACATTGTTTATTCCGAATCAAGAAGCATTGTATATTCCGAATAACGATAATGACAAATTGATAAATCGTGGAAATTCTTTCTTAATTCCAAACGCATTATTTCTTAACTTTGAATTGTATGGTTTCAGCTTTGTAAATCCCAATTTAAATAAAATGTTTTGGAGCCCAATAGGAAGTGTCAGCACTGCGATTCAGGCTTTAGAGAAAAATCAATTTTTCGCTAAAATCGAAAAAGGACATTTGGATGCCCCAATTTGTTTTGTTGTGCCTGAGCGTTTCCAATCCTCTATTGACAGTCTGTCCAATGTGGAAGTGGTAAAAAAAACAGATGGAATTTTGTTTGTTCGAAAGCAGCCGTCGATTTAAGTTTTTCGGAACTTTTATCTATTGGAATAGGCTTAGGAATGTCGTGGCAATTGAAATCTTTCAAGGCTCTGACATAAGGACTGCTTTTTATAACCCAAACCTAATCAAAAATTTTAATTCTTCTTTTTTCTGGGCTGTTTGGAAAAAAGGTTAGTCAAAATCAAAATTTGAACTTGAGGTCTAATAAAGTGGCAGCGGAGCGGCACGGGGCTTGCTCAAGAGGCTTTCAGATTTTTTTGGGGCGATAATAAAAAAGTTAGTCGTTGATTTCGATTCACATGTGAAACGATTGGCATTTTTTTGTCCTTAGAAAGTCTACAACGAAAGGGGAAAGTTATGAAAACATTAAAATTGATGGCACTCATTTATATGATGGCCATGGGGCCTGTGATTACACAGGCGGCTCCGACCATTGATTTCTCTGGAACGGGTAGTTTGGATATTAATGTCGATGACTTAAGTGATCTTGGCGACATTGGATCCTTTACCATGATTCGGGATTTAGAGTTTAGGGCAGATTCAAGTCTTACTGAATGGCTTACAGTACGTGCGATCGTGGCCTGTAATGATAAACCGGTCAAAGAAATCGACGACTGTGTCCAATCTGCTCGTGACGTGTTGAAGGACTTTACGGTTGGTATTGCCATTCCTGAATTCGGGGGGCAAAAGATGGTTTTGCTGGTTGGTAAGACCGAACTTCCATTTGGCGGAAACATTACTCAACGTACCGTTGTGACAAATGATCCACTCAACCAAACGGACCGTGAGCTTGAACGTAAAAAAGTGATTATGATTCAATGGGCTCCGCACGTAGGTGGGGATTCAAGAGCTGCTCAGGTTATGAATGAGCTTTTTTCACTGGTTGAGGTGGCGGCCTATTCGTCTGCATCTGATGACTTGTCCGATTTTAAAGAGACAAGTGATTATAAAAACTATGCTGCGCGAATTTCGGGTGGCTTGAAAAACCTGTTTTACCAAGCGTCTTACCTGGATGAAAAAGATGGTGAAACGCGATGGAGCTTTGCAAGTGGGGTTGCACTTCCAAAAGGATTCAATATTTATGGCGAATATCAAAGCTATAAAAACAATGCTATGAATCCAGATTTAGAATCGGCAGCCACTGTGGGCGTATCGAAAGCCGTTATGGGTGGAAAGGCTGCGCTTGAATATTCTAAAGTTAAAGGCAGCGATTTGGCCGACGACCGTATTGGCGTCAGCTATCAACGCCCAGTTGGGAAATACGTCACCGTTGGCGCTGAAGTGAACGCTGAAAAAGACGGCGATGATGTAACTGGATATCTGTCTGTCAATGGGCACTTTGGGCAGGCAAAAAACATCGAAACACGAAGCTTATTCCCGCACATCCAAGATCGCGTGAATAAACAACGTGAAAAGATGAATGAATCAAGCAGAGCTAATAAAGCTCGTCAGCAGAAGTAAAAAAACTTAAGCTCTCTAACCCTCGCTGGCCCCAAAGAGATATTTGGGGTCGGCGTTTTTGTATTAGCTGGTGAATCGAAAACGGGGTTAGAAAATTCATTTTTTGCAATAAATCACAATACACAAAATAATCTTATAACCCTATAACCTTACCCCTAAGATTAGCTGCAAGACGCAAGTCTTTTGTCTCCATGATGGAGATTAGAAATGCGGTCCCGTGACCAATCGGGCACTCGATATATTGGAAACATTCGCAACCAAAGCACGAATGTCCGTCGAATCCCCGTATCAGAATTCAAAACACCATGTCCCATAACTTTTTTCTTTTCTCATTACATTTTTCTTGCTCTTTTAGCAAAGTTTATATACCTTCGTTCACATGCAGAAAGAGTTTTTTAAAAAACAAGAACTTGCTTACGGTGGCGAACTCCTTAAGAAGCGAAATGGGCGTGTCTCGGGAAGGCCTATTGTAACCAGGCATACGATGCATTTGGTCCTGAGATCATCTAGGGCAAAGGGTAAATGGTCTTTTTTAGAACCCAAAAACAAAGTAATCACCAGGGAGATATTAAAAAAATTTGCTGCAAAATATGGTGTTAAACTTCTTCATGGAGCAAACGTTGGCAATCATATTCACTTGGAAATTCAACTCACCAATAGGTATACATACAAGCCATTTATTCGTGCGGTGACGGCAGCCATTGCGATGAAAATAACGGGCGTCAGTAGATGGAAAACGAAAGCACAAGTTGGTATAACAAAGTTCTGGGATTTGCGTCCTTTTACCCGAGTGGTGGTTGGCCGGAGGGCGCAATTGTCATTAAAAGATTACATAAAAATAAATCGCCTTGAGGGGCAAGGTTTTAAACGTGATATTGCCAAAGTTCTTATTCAACGTCAACTATCGCAGTCGGGATAAAACTGGCCCACTTGCACGTTGGTGCCGAAAGACTAGAAACCCTCGGCTTATTATTCTCCTTGTAAAAACGAGTTCCGCAAGGTGCGATGCTCACGGTAGTGAGCGGCGCTGCCTGAGGACTGTCCGAGATTTTTTCAAGGAGTATAATTAGCCGAGGGTATTACGATGTATGATGGAACACGCAAGTGGGGCGAGCATGCACGGCTGAGTTTTCGCCACCCAGCAAATCTAAAAATCTTTTGTGATAAGTTTTTTCTGCAGAGGTGAATGTGATCGGTGGTTGCTGGTGCGTATTTGTGATGTCTTCGTTGTACTGCAGTTGTCTCCGGACGTAATCTTCGTCGACTGATTCATCCCAAAGTTCCTTAAAATACTCGCCATATTTTTTTGTCAGTGTTGGGACTTGGGTTAAGACAAAGTTCTCCCAATTTTTACGAAGTGCAGCGCCTGTGTATTGACCTGCGCCTGAAAAAACGCGCTTGCCGTTCAGGATGGCAAATTTATTGTGCATCATCTGACCGTTGCCGCCTGCATTTCGATTTGTTTCAATATAACGAATTTGTATTCTTGGGGCTTGTTGTTTTAATCTTTTTAAAAAATTCTCGGCTCCTTGGACCTCGCCTTTGTTAGTTACGACGTCGTCATCCATAATGATACGAACGTCAACGCCGGCGTTTGAGGCTCGGGCAAGCGCATTTCCAATTCCGTTGTCCAGAAAATGTTGAATTGCGATGTAAATATATCCGTTTGATCCGGTTTTTTCGACTGTACGGATTTCATTGTTAAATACGGTGAAAACTTCATCATTTGCGTTTGGCGAAAAAAGCATGGCCACCTTTTCTTTTGCAATGGCCATTTCAGGTTGATCCATGGGGATCACGTTATTTTGAGCGTAGCATTTTGTAAGAGAGGCAATGTATTTATTGGCGACCCGTTTGTCATTTGTTCCGTCGTGTCCGCCAATTGAATCTGCGTAGTTTGTTGTCTCATCTAGGGCTTGCATAACGCACAGATGTGTTTTTATCAGATTAGAATGTTTAGGCGCTGTCATCATAATCCAATGGTCCTCGTGCAGGCTGGTTCCAAATGCCGACAAGTTGCCAGAGGAAGCATTAATATTTACGCCTTCTCCCGTTCCTGGATCTACGTATAAAAATTTATTGTGGTGAAGACGCCAAGGGCTGCTGGTCAAGCCGCCCAATTGTGAAAAACGCGGCAAATTGGTCACCCCTTTGCACGCGTTATTGCTTAACATTGAATCAATACTCGAGGCAGAGCCGCTATCTAGCACAATACGAATGTGAACACCTTTTTGGAGTGCTTCGCAGAGTTTGCTATGAATCAATCTGTTTGAAAAACTTAAGTAAGCGATAAAAATGTGTGCCAGAGTAGGATCTGGTGCATTGATTGCGCGGTCAATTTGAGCATTGATTTTTGGTACCATGTCAGACAGCTTCGTTGCATCGTCGATGTCGGCGTTCATTTCACAGAACGTCGGCTGATAACCCGTGTGCTGGCAGTTTTGTTTTGTGTGCATTAAATCAAAGGTAATTTCTTGGGCAATTGCAGGAACTGTAATCGCCAAACCAAATGTGAAAATAATCAGGTGTTTCATGCCTTCTCCTTTTTGCAAGCCAAAGGTTGCTGCAACGACCCGCGATTGGTTTAACACGGTTATGGTACATAGACAATAGCAGTAATATTGAATAGTCTTCTGTTATGGGGAAACTTCCGAATCATTTAAAAAGATACCTGGTAAAGCAGAACTATAAGCGCTACACGCCAGAAGACCACGCGGTTTGGCGATTTATCATGCGCGAACTGACAAGTTTTTTGAATGAAAATGCCCATCCTGCGTATAAAAGGGGTTTAAAGAAAACGGGGATTACCCTTAATAAAATTCCGAGCATAGGCTACATTGACCGGTGCTTGAAAAAGTTTGGATGGCGCGCGGGATGTGTAAGTGGTTTTATCCCCCCGGCAGCATTTATGGAATTGCAATCACATGGTGTGCTTCCAATTGCGACAGAAATGCGGCGGGTAGAAAATTTGGATTATACTCCAGCTCCGGATATTGTACATGAGGCTGCGGGACACGCTCCGATGCTTTCAAATAAAACGTATTCGCGCTATCTACGTCGCTATGCTGAGGTCGCCCGCAAGGCCATTATCACAAAGAAGGACTTAGAACAGTATGAGGCTGTTCGTGAGCTTTCAGATTTAAAAGAAAATCCAAGCGCAACCAAAGACTCCGTAGACAATGCCTATCAACGCTTAAGAGCGGCAAATGAGGCCATTGCGGAACCAACCGAAGCTGTTTTACTATCTAGGATGGCATGGTGGACGACAGAATATGGTCTTGTGGGTGACAATAAAATATTTGGAGCAGGGCTGTTGTCATCAGTGGGCGAAAGCCAAAACTGCCTAAAGCCGCACGTTCGAAAAATTCCATTTTCAATTGATTGCACAAATTTTCCATACGACATTACAGACCCGCAACCACAACTATTTGTGACAAAAAATTTTAAAGAATTAGAGTCTGGACTGCGAGACTTAGAAAACATGCTGTCCTATAAAATAGGTGGTATAAGCGGCTTAAAACGCATGAAAGACGCAGAGACCGTAAATACAATTGAATTGTCTTCTGGGGTTCAAATCTCAGGTGTTCTCAGCAAGTTCTATGAACTCGATAACAAGCCGATTTATGTTCAGCTCTCGGGGCCATGCCAGCTGGCCTACTCTGGAAAAGAGATTGTCGGGCAGGGAAAAAGACAACATCCACAAGGCTTTGGAACAGCGATTGGGCCGATAAAAAATATTGGAGATATTTCGCGCTTGGGGACGCGAGCATTAAAAGAAAAGGGGATCGTAGCTGGTAAACCTGTGCGATTGATGTATGAATCTGGCGTTATTGTTGAGGGCAAGCTAAAAAAAATCACAAAACGTAGTGGCCGTATCCTTGTGCTATCATTCACAGATTGCAATGTTCAGTGGATCAATGAAAAATTATTTTTACGTGAATGGGGCACCTATGATCTTGCAATAGGGACGTCGGTCACTTCTGTATTTGGCGGCGCTGCGGATCGAAAAGCTTATGGACAGGCCGATGATTTTGTAGCCAAAAAATTGCCTGCTCCCAAATACTCAAGTGCCGAAAACAAATTATTCAAATTGTATGATCAAGTGAATAAATGGGCCGGTGGCGGAGAGTACACTGAAAATCAACTGAAGGATTTGCTTAAAAAGGCAGAAGAGTTTCCAGACGCATGGCTTTTGAGATTTGAAATTTTACAGCTGTCCAGCAAAAGAAAATGGAATGGCCCACTGTATGAATCCGTTCGTACAAATGTACGAGAAACAATAAAAAAATATCCGGATGTGGCACCCTATGTACGAATTTAAAAATAAAAAAATATGGATATCTGGGGCAAGCCGTGGCATTGGTCGCGCCTGTGCGCTTGCATTTTCTGAGCTGGGTGCATCGGTCCATTTGGTGGCCCGATCTGAAAAGGATTTAAAAAAAACAGCAAAGGATTGTCAGAAAAATGTAACCTTTGAGATTTTGGATGTAACCGACACAAAGGCCGTTGAAAGAAGCTTTAAGACAATGGGCCCCATTCATGTTGCAGTCAATAGCGCGGGGACTGAGGGAAAATGGAGCGCGATTTCGAAACTTTCACTGGAGGATTTCGACAATGTGATGGATGTGAATGTTCGATCTCTGTGGAATTGTTTAAAATTTCAAGTTGAAAATATGC
>CAUJEF010000136.1 GCA_963169515.1 Bdellovibrionota bacterium | reverse complement strand
ATTTCGTAGCCATGAGCGATCATGTATCGAGTGACACCGTTACTGGGTCGGCTTTCATCGGGGCTGAGCCCGATGACAGCTATTTTTTTGTAAGTTCTTAGTATTTCAGGAATTGTCATAAAAAAGATAGTAATCTAAGTCTGGGATAAAAGTAAAGGTTTCACAGTCACAGTGCTGCCGTTGCCATACGCTACGGCACTCCCTATAACTTTCTTTAGCGAGGCGGGACATTTGAGGGTAATGATTTTAGGGGCTGTTTTAGGGGTTTGCATAGGTTCAACCTGCGGGGCACGAACGCTTAATAATGTTTGTGAGGCCTTTTTTTCTTACGAGCCTAAAATTTCTTTTTCGCGCGCAGATATTTCATCCATGTTTTTTCACGAGTATGACGCTGTCACGGCACGAGATGTTCGGCTCACAGACCGCGATGTACGGATAATGTCGGATCGTTCGCCGCTCTTTGCGCTCAAAGAATTTAAGCTTGAAGATGAGCAGATCGTAAGCGAGCTCAAACAATCAGACCAATACGCACGCCTTGTACTGTTGCCACGCAATGAAAAACTTCTTTTTCTTTCTAAATATGACCAAATTTTTGTGCCTGGGTTTGATGGCATTGTTTATTCTCAAGACAATGAACCCATTGCGAATTACTCTCTTAAGGGGACGGACTACGACTGGCGGGGGGCAACAGATCTGGCAATTTCAAAAGCCTATCATTATTCTTTGAGCGAGAGGCCATGGTTCAATAGCCTAACGGGGCAGAGGTTTGCAGAGAATCGAAGTTTTAGCTTTCAACGCGATCGCTGGCCTAATTATTATGAGCACACGTTTAAAAGCATCGTATATTTAACACGTATTTTAGGTGTAAAAACTTCGAAATGTGACCAGTGCCGCCCCCGGAGGACTCGTGTCGTCGTTCATGTCTACAAGGTGGACGTTGCTGAAATCAATCGTGAAGATATAGCGGCAGTTCAAAAGAAAATCGCCGAACATCGGCCTTATATTGAATCAGTAACCCTCATGAATCGTGGTAAGGCATTGGAAATCTTTGAAAATCAAGTCCGCCTGGTGCGCTAGAGTCCCAAGTGTCTTTACGATATCTTCAAACCCTATGATTGATATAGGGATTTTGCCTCTTTTCGAATAAAATTCAGTTTTTAACGAGAAAAGTCTTTAACACATGAAAAAAAGTTTCTTTTTCTTCAACCAAATCTTGGCCTCGAGGCTTGTATCGGCATTTTGGCGCGGCAAGCGTGAACCCAGTCATAATGAGGCAATCGAAAGCATAAAGAAAACTCTCGCAGAGTCTAAATTAAAATTTAATCACATTTTTGAATCCAACATGATGGGCTTTCTTTTTTCAGATGCTGAAGGACAGATTTTCAGCGCAAATGACTACTTTTTGAATTTGGTTAAATACAGCAGGGAAGATTTATTAGCTGGAAAATTAAATTGGAAAAAGCTGACTCCGCCAGAATTCGAAGGCCGGGGCCGAGTGGCGTTGATAGAGGGATTGGGTAGCGGATTCGTTGCGCCATTTGAAAAAGAATATATTCGATCAGATGGGCAGCGTGTTTCTGTTCTGGTGGGCGCAACACGGGTCGGCCAGCGAAATTTTATTGGGTTTGTAGTTGATATTACTGAGCGTAAATTGCACGAAAGGGAACTTGCAGAGGCGCGTTCGATGCTGGAAGAGCGTGTGGCAATCCGAACGCAGCAATTACAGAAGCTGAACGAAGACCTAAAAAAGGCAGTTGAGGATCGGGAAAAAGAGTCGGAAAGGTCTAAACAAGCTCAACAATTCCTGGACTCTGTAATTGAAAACATTCCGCACATGATTTTTGTAAAAGATGCTAAAGAACTGCGTTACGTTCGCATCAATAGGGCATCTGAGAGGCTGTTGGGACATCCACAGGAAGAAATAATTGGGAAAAGTGACTATGATTTACTTTCCAAAGCGGAAGCAGATCTTTTTGCAAAAAAAGACAGAGCTGTTTTTGCCCAAGGTTCAGCTGTTGACATCCCGGAAGAGCCACTGAACCTAAACGGAGAGGTTCGGTATCTTCACACAAAAAAGATTCCCATCGTGAACGCTAGCCACGAGCCGGAGTACCTGTTAACCATTTCTGAAGACGTCACCCAACAAAAACAAATCGAACAACAAAGAATTGCTTTGATTCGCGAACAGGCCTCTAGCGAAAAATTAAAATTTCTTGCGCGAGTGAGTGCGGCCCTTACGCAGTCGTTAGATACGAAAAAAATGCTTACGTCGTTTGCGGACGTTGTAGTGCCAGATTTTGCGGATTGGTGTGTTATTGATGTGCTTAATGACATGGGTGAGGATGAAAGTTCTGTAGTCAAGCATCGAGACCCAGAGAAAATGAAATTACTTTCTGAGCTTAAAGAAAAATATCCGATTGATTGGCATAGGGACTCGAGTATTACGCGAGCCCTTCAGCTGGGAATATCGAAAATGATTACCGATTGCACAGATGAACATTTGCGAAGCGGATGCAGGTCAGAGGATCAGTTTAAACTGGCAAAAAGTATTGGAATAAAATCTGTGATTATTGTACCGATAAAAAACTATGGGAAAATTATTGGAGCTATTACGCTTATCTCAACCACGCGGTCATACACAGATATTCATTTGTCAATTGCCGAAGATTTAGCAAGGCGAACATTTTATTCATTGGAAAATGCGCGGCTTTACACGCGGGCTCAAGAGGCAAACCGCGCAAAGAGTGCGTTCTTGGCAAATATGAGCCATGAAATTCGTACCCCATTAGGAGCGATGCTGGGCTTTGCTGAGCTAATGCTTCAAAACAGCAATTTACCATCTGATCAAAGCGAATTCGCTAATACGATCCGCAGGAATGGCCAGCAGCTATTAAGAATAGTCGACGAAATTTTAGACATTTCAAAGGTGGAATCAGAGCGCATCTTTATCGAAAAGGTCCCGTTTGCATTGGCACCGCTGATCAAGGACGTGACATCTTTGCTACAGGCACAGATAGAAGAAAAACCTATCGAGCTTATAGTTAGTGTCCAATCGAAATTGCCTGATCGAATTATTACGGATCCGACTCGATTAAGACAAATCCTAATAAATGTTATTGGAAATGCTATTAAATTTACCGAACGGGGAAAAATTGAAGTCAAGGTTGAATTGATTCGGAACAGTCAGGAAACATTAAAAATTACGGTGGTGGACACGGGCATCGGTATTACAGAGGAACAGGCCCGGAGATTGTTCCAGCCGTTCAGCCAGGCGGATAGTTCCATGACGCGAAGATTTGGCGGAACAGGTTTGGGATTGTTTCTTTCAAAGAAACTTGCGCAGCTTTTGGGTGGAGACCTGGTTCTTGCTGAAAGTGTTCCGGGCCAAGGTAGCCGTTTTGTTATGACTATTGAAATTGTTTCGCAGTATGGGAGTGGGTTTGAGGTTGCGCCATTAGTATCCGAGGCTGTTCCATTCCGTGCTAAGGGACGCATTTTGGTCGTCGATGACTCAGCGGATAATCGAGCCCTTATACATCACTTTATTGCCCGGATAGGTGGGCTTGAGGTCGATGAGGCCGAGACAGGTGCCGAGGGCGTTCGGAAGGTCCTTCAAAATTCTTACAACCTGGTTTTGATGGACATCCAAATGCCGGGAATGGATGGCTACGAAGCAGTAAAAACATTGAGGACAAAAAATTATAACGAACTGATAATTGCACTTACGGCCCATGCAATGAAAGGGGACAAAGAACACTGTTTAAGTAGCGGATTTGATGATTATCTCTGTAAACCAATCAATCTTAAAGAGTTCCAGAGCTGTCTGGCAAAACATGCGAGTTCAGATCGATGGAATAGGACAGGCAAACTGGCCTTTAACCACCCACCAAATTGATTTAAAATCAAAAGCAGAATGAAAATTTTGTTACTTCTTATTTTTGTTAGCTTGGCCGTAAAAGCTGAAGAGCCTACAAAGACCCCTGTGCAGAAGGAAGAAGAAAATGTAGATCTTGAGAAGGTTTGGTTTGATCCTGCGGCCCAAAAGGCTACAGAAGCAGCCGTGAAATTTATTGAATGTGAAAAATGTCAAAAGCAGTATTTTTCAAACAAGAATTTAAAAAGCATTATCGACATTTCTCCAAAATTAGAAAAGCTAAAGGAAGATGAGGCCAAATATCGATTTGTAGAGGCTCAAGATTTTCAAATTAAAATGCGGAAGCATGAGGATCTTGGAGATTATATAGAAGAATACTATGATGATGCGAGGACGTTTGAAATTCCGGAGTGGATTCCAAAATGGTTATGTGCCAAGGGGAAGGTTCGACTGCAACCTGAAAAACCAAAAAAGGGGCTGCTGATCAAATGCCCCATCGGGAATTAGAGTAAATTATCTAATTGTTTTTGGGTCAACTTTGGGTGGAATGGACTGCGTCGCTTTGTAGGCTTGTCATTTCCAGCATATCCATAGACCCCTTGATTGAATTCATTTTGCAGGCTCTTGCCGTTAAAACTTTCAAGCAAGCCTTGAAAATCTTGCGTGAACGCCGGGTCAAAGGAATGTGTTTGCGCAAGGTTTTTCAAAAACAATTTCAATCCACCATTAGCTTGTGACAAATAATCCAAGTGTGCAATGAAGCGCGCCCCAGCGTTATAAGCGCGATAATCCGTGATTCTTAAATAAGGAGATTGATTTGCCATATCAGTATGGTCGGTAAGGGAGCTTTGTTGCGGATACCCGTTGTCGCGCCAGCTTGCGATGGCTTCATCCATCCAACCGCTATTGCCATTTGCAGGCATAAATCCACGTGCGAAATAACTGTGGGCCATTTCATGCCCGAGCGCCCAAAGGTTTGTTATCGTAGCGCCACAATATTCCATTCCGCCATCGATGGGGCCAGCGTAAATGGTAAGGCTATTATGTAGCCATGGGCCATAATCCATTTCGAGTTCATCAAACACTTTCTTCGCTTTGAATTGGAAATTTTGAAGGTCGCTACCGATTCCATAGACTGTTACAGAAATGGATCGGCCATCGACTGATTTAAAGCGATCGGAAATGACTCTAAAAGCGCCCTTTGGTGCCATATGAAAATATATGCTTGAAGAGACATAACGGCTTGGGTAAGTAATTTGCCATTGATTGTTTGATATGTTTTTGACCATGCCATTTGTGAAAAATTCATGCTCAGTAACTGCACCTTTTACTGTTACGTTGAAGACCATTTGAAATTGATCGTATTCTAAGTTTGCAGGAACATAGAGCTCAAGAAACTGTCTGTCGTCCAGGTCTGACATAAAAAAACCGCTTCGAACCCCGGTTGCATCGTATTTGACTCCTGTTAAAAGTGGAGTGTCAACTTCAAGCACATGGGTGCCCGCCGGTACCATTTTGTTGATGCCAATGTAGGCGGTTTGATTGGTAGGATCGATTACGCCCGCCGTTTGAACCACTTCGCCATCAAGGAAGCTTTTTGTTGGTGCATGAACAGAATCAAATAATGGAAATCCATTTTCGATCGTTGCAAATCGAATCACAGAGTGAACCATTGTTTTTTGGGTCGTGATATCAAAGGCGATATTGTATTCAGCTTTTTCAAAATCGACAAAAATAAATTTTTTATCTCCGTTCACGAATGCGGGAGGGGTTTTTTGTAAATCCCCAGCATTTGAGATCAGAGCAAATAAAAAACTAAGTAGAAACTTCCCCATAGCTCCCCCCTTAAGTGGTGATCCATAAAAAGTTTTGCAGACTTTGCCAAAGTGGGCATTTGCCTAGATAAAAAGGCGGTGGAATCTGGACCATGGGCGAGAACAAATCAGAAAATTGTGTAGAATCGTGATGACTCTTCGGGTAGGTTCATCATGAATGATTCTCATAAACTGCCATGAATTGGAAAAGAGCTTTGCAAACAAAACCTTATTCAAGAAGGTCAGCTTTAGCGTCGACAGTAAAGAGCGCGTGGGTTTGATCGGGCCCAACGGAGCGGGCAAAACGACGCTCTTAAAAATTCTCTCTGGCGCTATAGATTCTGACGGTGGCCTGGTTACAAGGAAAAAGGGGTTGCGCCTAGGGTATCTGGAGCAAACACCCCAGTTTAAGGTCGGCGAGAGCATTTTATCATGTATTATTTCAAAATGCCCACATCCAGAAGATGCTTATGCCAAGGCCTACGAGTTAATGGGACTGTTAGAGCTGACATCGTTTGGGGAAGACTTTGAAGTTTTAAAACTATCCGGTGGTTGGCAGAAGCGGGTCGCGTTGGCTCGTGAGTTGGTTTTAGAACCGGAGCTGTTGCTGCTTGATGAGCCTACGAACCATTTGGATGTTGCCAGTATTTTGTGGCTTGAAGAATTTTTAAAATCAACGTCAGCCTCCATTTTAATGATAACTCACGATCGTTTATTTTTGACTCGGGTGGCGACTCGAATTATCGACCTTGATCCTAAAAACCCAAATTACATTTTGAGTGTTGCTGGGGGCTATGTCCAATTTTTAGAAGCCAAAAAATACGAATTAAATGCCCTAAAGCGACAAGAAACAGTTTTGAAAAATACATTGCGCCGAGAAACGGAATGGTTGCGCCGTGGGGCTCAAGCCAGGCAGACAAAACAAAAGGCTCGAATAGATGGGGCGCGCGATTTGGCAGAAAAGGTAAGCGATCTACAAATAAAAAATCGTCATCAATCTGTCGATTTAGATTTTGGCGAAATCGAAAAATCCCCTAGGAAATTAATCGAGGCAAAGGCAATTTCAAAGACCTACGACAAACTTTTATTTCAAGACCTTGATTTGGTCATTACTCCCAAAACGCGATTGGCTTTGTTGGGACATAACGGATCTGGGAAATCGACTTTGATTCGAGTCTTGCTGGGGATGGAAAAGCCAGACACGGGCACAGTCAAAATTGGTGCCACGGTTTCGTCAGCGGCTGGGGATATTAAGATTTCTTATTTTGAACAAACGCGTGAAACTCTAAAACCGAATTTGAGTGTATTTAAAAATATCTGTTCCGAAGGTGATTTTGTAAGCTATCGCGGAAGTTCTATGCACGCACGAAGCTATTTGGATCGGTTTTTATTTTCCCATGAAAAGGCTGAACTGCCTGTTGCAAAGCTATCGGGTGGCGAACAGGCGCGACTGCGGATTGCACAGTTAATGCTAAAAGAAGCCCAAGTTTTAATCCTGGACGAGCCCACAAACGATTTGGATGCAGATACTCTGGATGTTTTAGAAAGTGCTCTAACAGAGTTTAACGGGGCAGTGATTTTAGTAACCCATGACCGTTACTTTATGGACGCTGTGGCCAACCAGATTTTGGCGTTTCCACCGGACTATATGTCCGATCGGCGATTGCAAAAATTTTCGAGCTATATGCAATGGGAAGAATGGTACCAGAGCCTAGGCCAGCAAAATGCGACAAAACCGTTATCAGAAAAGCCCGTAAAATTAAAAAAGAAATTATCCTACAAAGAAAAAT
Organism: Bdellovibrionota bacterium; assembly: GCA_963169515.1. Classification (GTDB taxonomy): domain Bacteria; phylum Bdellovibrionota; class Bdellovibrionia; order Bdellovibrionales; family JAEYZS01; genus CAUJEF01. Next base: position 3,502 of record CAUJEF010000136.1, on the reverse strand, counting down.
TTGAACTGGATAATATGGAATCAACCATTCAGACTTTAGAAAAACAACTGGAAGAACTGACGGCACAAAGTACTCTTCTGGAAGTTTTAAGCGATTCCAAAAAACTTCAAAAAATTTATACCGATATCGGTGCGCTTCAGTCGGAAATCGAAAGAAAATACGCCCGCTGGACGGAGCTGTCAGAAAAATGAGACCCTTTGGGTGAAGTTTGTCTGTAAATTAAGCTAGATACGGCATTTCTTGAAACATTTCTAGAGCACCAATTTTAAGTAAAAAGCAGTAGTACTTTTTAGCGCTCCGTGTTACGGTCCGCTCACATAATCTCTAGAGTGGAGTCCAAATGAGGTCCTTTGAAGAATTAAATTTATCGCCGGAATTGGCGCGCGCCATTAAAGATTTGGGTTATGAATCGCCAAGCCCGATACAGGTTCAAGCTTTACCGATTCTTTTAGCCGAACCAACGGACTTTATAGGCTTAGCTGCGACGGGCACGGGAAAAACAGCAGCGTTTGGGATTCCGCTGTTAGAGCAAATCGAGCCGGGTAAAAAGCAGGTTCAGGTGCTTATTCTTTGTCCGACTCGGGAATTGGCTCTTCAGGTGACGGGGCAAATTAATTTGTTGGGTAAATATAAAAATGTGAACGCCTTGTCGATTTATGGTGGGGCAAGTTACCGCGAACAAATCAATGGATTACGATCCGGGAGCCAGGTTGTTGTGGGTACACCAGGACGCGTGATTGATCATCTGGAACGTGGGATACTGGATATTTCAAAAGTAAAAACAATCATACTGGATGAGGCCGATGAAATGATTTCGATGGGCTTCAAAGATGATCTTGAAACAATCTTGCAGGCCGCAACCGGAGAAAGTTGCCAGACGTGGCTATTCTCTGCGACCATGAACAAAGACGTTCGACGTGTGGCCGATAATTACCTGTTTCAGCCTAAATTTGTGCAGGTGAATCGAACTGAAATGCTTTCAACAACTGTTGAGCAAGTTTTCTATCGGACGCGTGAATCTGATAAGCCTGAGATTTTGTGTAAAATAATTGAAGCCGCCGATAATTTCTATGGTCTAATATTTTGTCAGACAAAAAATCTTGTAATGGATCTTACCCAATACCTTTCTAACCGTGGGTACCGAGTGGATTCTCTGCACGGGGATAAGACGCAAAAAGATCGAGAGAGAACGGTTCAAGCCTTCCGTGATAGACGGGTTTCCATATTAGTTTGCACGGATGTTGCTTCACGTGGACTTGATGTGAAAGACATCACCCACGTGATCAATTATTCGCTTCCGCGAGAGTTAGAGGTTTATGTACACCGCATTGGTCGAACTGCTCGCAGCGGTAAGACGGGAACGGCGATCAGCTTAGTAACCCCCAGCCATCGTGATCTAGTCGCTCGGATTGAGCGACACACAAAAACCCGTATGGAAGAGGGGATTGTCCCGACACGTAAAGAGATCGGGATTAAGAAAGTCGCTAAAATGCTGACACCATTTCAAGCGCAGAAGAATTATGCTCGTGCAATAGAGCTTCTAACCCCTGAATGGAAAAACGTCATTGCTCAAATGAAGGCCGAAGAAATTGTAGGCCGCTTTTTAGGCGTCATGTCACCAGAAATTTTTGAAAATCAAGAACGGGGCAAGCCATTGCAAGCCCACGTTGCGGCGGATTCGCAGGCTCGCAGGAACCGTCGTGGCAAGTGGAAGCAAGATTCTCGAAATCGACGATGAATTTTTGTTAACTTCTTGGAAATAACAGGTCATAGTTAATGTTGACTTCATGGCATGGGGCCATTGAATAAAAAGAGAGAGAATATGCAGACAGGTACAGTTAAGTTTTTCAATGCAGGCAAAGGTTTCGGATTTATTACGCCAGACGATGGCAGCAAAGACGTGTTCGTTCATGCCAATGACATAGGCGGCGCTCAGCTAAAAGATGGCGACAAAGTTCAGTTTGAAGTCACCCAAGGCAAAAAAGGCCCACAAGCCGCTAATGTTAAAGTGATATCTTAAAGTATTTAAATTACTTGCGGGCGGTTGGGTGAATAAGTGGCAATTCTTCTGCTGGTGAAAATTCGACCCCCATTTTGAACATACTGTCGTCAATTTTTTCCATCCATCGGATTTCAGAATGCTTAGGACCTGTCCTTGAAAGTTTGATCTCGATATTTTGTTGTAATTCAAATTCATGGACGGTTCCAACTAAAGCAAGGCAGCACCCAAGCTCTGATATGTCGAGAATAAGTGCAGGAAGATCGTTGGGTTTAAAACAAAGAAATGCCGTATCGGAGCGTTCTGGTCTGATGCGAGCGACACGGCGTTGTTTAAATTCGGACATGAAGATTAACCTTGTATTGGAATTGAGGAACTAATTGCAATTGCCAGTAACAAAAAGTGTACCCCCATCTGTGCTGGCATTTAAAGATGCGTTTGTATTGCATGTGCCGCGCACAAAGAATGTGGTGCTGTCGGTTGAGCCTCGGAACATTGCACCGCCGGAGCAATTTCCATTCAAATGAACTGGAAAGACAAAAACAGATGAGGAAAAGGATCCCATACTGCAAAAGCTACTTACGTGTTGGGATGGAACAGATCCATTTGCTGAAAACGATTTGCCATCAGAACATGTGCCGTTGACGTGGATGAATTGAGTGGGCAGGCTTCCGCTGCAATTGTCGCCAGAGCAGTACCCATTTACATAGTTTGCGGTAAGAAATACTGTGCCACGACAGCTGCTAGATAGCTCCTCAGCAGAAGCGTTGAAAGCATAAATATTTAAGGCTAAAACAAAATAAAAAAATTTAGACATCCCGGCCCCCCTTTTTTTTCTAAACGTATCTGTTGAGGTACCATCTTAAGATAAGCATATGCAACAATTTTAAGGATTTTAGCGTAAAGGGGAAATGACGCAGTTATTCTTCTCCGTGATAGGTCTTGAAATCAAGTATGTTTAAGATACTTTTTATATCTTTGAAATTTACCCAATTTTTTGTGTTGGGTTTTCCTAATATTAGGGGGTAGGTTCGTGGGCAAGTTTGTAAGTTACGCCACGGCAGTCGCCGCAATTAGTATTACCTTTTTTAACTTTTCATGCACTGATTCGTCTGGAGGACCAAACGCCACAATTCAAACCTCTGTATTAACGGACAAGGTTGTTGTTCTGCGTGATGGCTACCAAAACTATTCAGGAACACGTGATACCACCGTCTACAAAGACGCTAGCGATTGGACAAGTTTAGGTGTGGTTGGTTCGGCGCCGACAGCTACCGGTGCCGGATCCGCGATTGATACCGGGGCATCCCCAACACAGAGGAGTTACGGATTAATCTCATTTAATGTCTCAGGGCTAACATCGGATATGTTAAATAGCGGAGAAATTTGTGCAACCCAAATTGAAGTGCTTAGAGCTGATTTGGATTTATTTTTATCAGCTCCGAACAACTCTTACGTAAGCGTTTCGCCTTTAAAATCAAGTGCCCCCCCTTGGACCGAATC
>CAUJEF010000135.1 GCA_963169515.1 Bdellovibrionota bacterium | reverse complement strand
CCGTCGGGGACTTCCGTACTGGTGACATACCCGTTCTTATTTAAGAGCACTCAGTAGCCCCCATCCTTTAGAGTTCGGCTTGAGCCGAAGGAGGCCCCATGACAACATTTTTAAAGAGCTCTGCTCTTCGCGCAAGCTTTGCATTTGCGTGCATCTTAGTATTTTCGCAATATTCATTGGGACAGTCTAACCAATATAAGCGCCCAAAGAAATCAACTGCGAGTGGCTCTGCCGTTTCGTCAGGAGCTCCCGTTGCAGCTCCTAAATCGGGAACTGCCACAGCGCCTGCAAAGGATGAAAAGGTCGACATCAAAGAAATTGAACAGCAATATTGGTCTTCAAAGGATACAGAATTCAAAGTTGTCCAAAATCGTCGATACACCAAAGAAAAACGTTTTTACGTTTCGGGCGGTGCAGGCAGCTTGATCGGTGACGAAAACAGCACGGGTTATGTGTATAATTTAGGTATGGGTTACTATCTTACCGAGCAGTATGGCGTTGAGCTGATGTACAACAAGTTTGATACAGAAAGTGCGAAGGCTCTTACAAAATTAGAAAATCAAGCGACTGTAACCGTAAACCATAATGAGCCGGATTCGTTTATGGGCGCTGCATTCATATGGAGTCCGGTTTACGCAAAATTAAGTATTTTGGATAGCCATATTATTTATTTCGATATGTCGATTTCCCCAGTTCTTGGTATGAGCTGGCAACGATATCACCAAAGATATGATCCAAAATTAACGGATCCCTATTTCACAGTGGGAATCGACATTGCTCAGCACTTTTATATTGATGATCATTTCGCTGTAAAATTTGATTTCCGTAATAGATTTTTTAACGAAGAAACTCGCAACTGGAATAACAATCCATTAACCCCAGGCTCGGATTTCGAAGTTGGGGATAATTCGCGAATTATCACAACGCTCAATGTGGGCGTGGAATATTTCTTTTAGGTGGAAAAGATTTGGCTTGGTTAAAATGGACTATAAAAGGATGAAGTTATGAACAGATTTTTAATACTAGTCACTGTTTTAATGTTGAGTGCCGGCAGCGTTTGGGCGCAAGAAGCTCACGAAGACGGAATTTGGGCGCGCTGGAAGGCGAAAGCTCAGGTGACTTGGGTCGAGCTCAAAACGAAGGCCCAGGCGTATTGGGAAAAATGGAGGGCAGAGGACAATCGGACGCCAAGCTCTGAACCCGCAGCCGTTCAAAATACGGCATCCGATCAATCTGTTACTCCACAGCAGCCAGCCACAGCACCAGTTCCAGAAGTTACCGAATTGAAACAGATCGCACAACAAGTAAAAGCAGCTCAACCATTTGCGATTTCTAAAGCCGCACGCACAGGTGATGCGTCTTTGGCAAAAACAAGATCAGGTGTTCCTGTTTTCAATATGGAATCGGAAGTAAAAACAAAGAAGGGCATTAAACGAATCGCTGTAAAAACAATTCCATTGTTAGATATTGGCGAAGAAGCCCATGTTTCAAGAACTGATTGGGCTTTAACATCTCCTCAAATTTCTAAATTGGATGTGGTTCCCACAAAGGCGCTGCCTTCCCCAGGCGTTTATCCACACAAACAAATACAAGCCCTGGTTATGAAACCGTTTGAAAAGGCCAAGATCCAGGCCAAATTAGAGACGATTCGTCTGGCACTTCCAGAAGGGATCAATCTTGAGCTTGTGCAAAAGATAAATTACTCGCTGGCCTCTGAGCTTGTAGTCCAAGAAGTGCCGTTTAAAGAATTTAGCGAAGACCAAATGAATTTGCTCAAAGGTCTTATCTTGGCCGAATACCAAAAGAAATGCCATTTGGCTGTTGGACTTTTGAATGCGCTTCCAGAAAAAATGGCTTCAGAGGAAATGCAGCTGAAAGATTATCATCGCGCGGCTTGTTTGCATGAAATGGGTTTTTTCTCGGATTCTATTGATGCGTTGATTTCTGTTATGAAAAAAGGAGTTCCACAGTATGCAACATTAGCCATCGAGACGCTTTCTAAGGATATTCCGCGTGAATATGTAAAAGAAGTTGGAGCTGCCTTTAAAACCGTTGATGAATCTCTTGTTACAGAAAAAGCTAAAAATGGATTCTTTTATTACATTGCTTTGTCAGAATCAATGAAAAGGAAATACGAAAGCTCATTGGCATACGCTGTGAAGGTGAAGGAAGAAAGCCCGAAGTACCCAGAAGCACAGTATCTTGCAGTTGTGGCTGAGTATATGTTGGATAGGGTGAATGATTCCGTTGCTCGACAAGAAAGGATATTAAAAGCTCTTCCAAAATACAAAGTCGACGCCCCAATCCAAGCTTTGATTAAATTAAACTTGGGTCGGATCGCTTACCGTCAAAAAGATTATAAAAGAGCGATCGAAAGTTATCAGTTCATTGATAAGGATAGTCCAATGTGGATTCAAGCATTGACTGAACAAGGTTGGATGCAGATTCTTGCAAAAGACGCGTTGGGTGCAATTGGTAATATGCATTCGTTACATTCGCCATTTTTCAACGCAATTTACAAACCAGAGAGCTATGTTGTTCGAACCATCGGTTATATTAATATCTGCCAGTATGGTGATGCTTACCGAAGTCTTACGTATCTCGAAAATTTTTACAAGCCATGGCTAACAACAATGGAAAGTTTTCGAAAATCAAATTCGGCGAACAAGGCGTATTATGATTATGTCATTGGCAATCTAAAATCAAAAGCAAAAGAAACTGACGGACGTTTACCGATGACTATTATTAAGGAAGTTGGACGCCAAAAAGACTTTGTCAACTTACAGTCGGCAATTAATAATGCCTTTGATCAAGGGGTCCAGTATGGATTTATTAAGGATCTAGTTCGAAAAGAGCAACGAAAAGTTGATTCAAAAATTGCTCAAGTGAAGACCCGTATCAGTGATTTGAGTATGAGGATTGAAGGCGCAAAGAAGAAGGTCGATGACCGGAAGTTTGTTGAGGAATGGAAGCGTTCGCGTGACTTTGAAAGAGAAATGCAAAGTTTTTATGAGTTTGAAAAGATAACTTATGCCCAATCACTGGGAGATTTTGGAAAATTTGAGGGAGCCTCAAAGATTAGTTTAGGAAAGTGGACAAGTCGGCTGAAAGATTTGGCAGGTGAAAGATTGAAAATGCATCTGACGAAAACGGAAAAACAGCTTGCCAAAATATTAGAGAATAATGAATTCTTAAGATATGAGGTTTATGCCGGCAGCGGAGAAAACATTCGTTACATTTCAGCAGCGGGCAGTACTGAGCCAAGAAGAATGCCAGTTTCTGCAGAGCCAAGGGACACGAAACAAAAATGGAGTTTTGACGGCGAATTTTGGGCCGATGAAATTGGTCATTATCGCAGCAGCCTGAAAGACAATTGTCCGCAAGCGGTGACGGCGAACTCAAAAGTGAATTAGGGAACGCCAAGATCTCTTGGCGGATTTAATTTTGACTATAAGAGGATAAAACTATGAAAAAGCTAATTATAATCGGATTACTGACCATTGGGATGGGCGCTGTCGCATCAACCTACGTTGAGGGGCAAATACAAGAGCTTGAGAAAAACGCCGAAAATGCAAAGAAAAATTTAGATCAATATGAAGATAACTTGAAAGTTGTGGACAATAATATTTCTGAAATTGAGGCCGTGCTTGTGGACCTTGCAAAAAAACAGAAGTCTATCGAGCAAACCGTGAAAGATGCTCAAGCGAATTCTCAGAAGCTTGAAAAACAACGTATAAGTATGGATGGCTTGATTAAAAATGAACAGGATAAAATCACGAAAGAACAGGCTCAGATCGAAGAGCTTAAAAAGAAAATTGCTGACGTAGAAAAAAACATAGATAAACGGAATCAAAATATAGCATCCTACAATCAGAAAAAAGTCGAAATTGACGGCGAAAAGAAAAAGTGGGATGAGCAAAAGGATTCCGTGACTCAAATCCAATCTGAGATCAAACAAAAGCAAGTAAAAGCAAATGACGAGAAAAAGAGTTGGACTGATAAACGTAAAACATACCAAGACGAAGTGAAAAAGTGGAAAAAGCTATCTTCAAAGGCTCAAGCCGACGCTAAAAATGCAAAGAAGTTGAAAAACTAAGAAAACTGGCCCACATAGTTGTTGTTAATATGTAGCAAGTAACAGTCATGGCTCAGGTCTTGCTTTTTCCTACGGGTCATGACCCGTAATTGTCCACAATGCAGATCCCACAGTGATAGTTCGTATTCCGGATATTTTGTCCGAAACTCAGACAAAAAAAGGTTCCAACGCTTTGTGTGTAACCGCTGCCAAATCAGCTTTTCTGAGGCTACAAGTCACAGCTGCTATCGTCAGAAAAAGCGACGTCTTAACCCAAGAATCTTTGAAATGCTCTGCTCTGGAGTCTCACAACGTCGTATTGCACGCATCTTGGGCATCAGCCGAACCACGGTCAGTAGAAAGCTCATTTTTTTAGCCCAGATCGCTAGAAAGAAAAACCTTGAGAGTCTTAAATCCTCTCAAACTATTCACGAGTTCCAGTTTGATGACCTTGAAACTATTGAACATACAAAGTGTAAGCCTGTCTCTGTCACCATGGCTGTAGAGAAAGGGGTTAGAAAAATTCTAGCTTTTGAGGTTAGCCGTATGCCTGCAAAGGGGCTTTTGGTTAAGAAAGCACTAAAGAAATACGGCCCAAGAGCTGACGAGCGGCCTATTGCAAGGAATGCGTTGTTTGAAAAAATAGCACCGTATGTGTCGCCAGTAGCTATCATTGAGTCTGATCAAAACCCACACTATCCGCCAGCAATTAGAAAATGGTTTTCTGGCGCAATCCATATTACAACCGAAGGGGCAAGAGGATGTGTTACAGGTCAGGGAGAGCTTAAGAAAGCAGGCTATGATCCGTTATTTTCACTTAACCACACATTTGCAATGCTTCGGGCGAATATCAATCGGTTATTTCGCAAAACCTGGTGTACTACAAAAAACATAGAACGCTTAAAAGATCATATAGAGCTCTATGCTTATTATCACAATCATGTGCTTTTAGAAAAGACAGCATAAAGGGTCCCTGTTCTTAGGAATCTCGAAAACGCTTGCCATTTGTGGCAAGCGCCACAGGTTTGGCCATGGATGGCCAAATTTTCGGGGTTTAAAGACAGGATGTCTTAGTTCTTCTGGTTCAAACTGGCCTTTTTTCAACAATCATGTGGGCCAGTTTTAAAGCTGATACTCCACACCCAAAGAAAACAAAAATGGAATTGGATACAATGACGTACCTTGAAACGGCACTGCCGAATATGGCTTGCCAAAAATAAAGAATGTTCTCATAGAGGTAAAAATAGAAAAGCGATTTTGATATTTTTTCTTGAATCCAACTCCGCCCGACAAGAAAAAATTTGATGCTGTATCTGTCTCTAGTTTTGAAACCGCCGCATCCACCGTGCTTGTAGACATAAAGATCTCACTGGAACCGCCAATACCATATCCGATACCGGCCTCCCAGAAATATAAATAATTTTTTTTATCGGTTCTATTTTCGACATTGAATCCCAGCATCAACCAGTCTTGCTCTAAGCTTTTTACTGCAGAATTTGACCATGCTTCTTCATGAAGTCCAACGCTATCCAAACGAAGCTTGAAGTTCCAATCCGTACCTTTTCGGTTTGTAACAGCAAAGATTCCCCACTGACTGCCCAACCCCATACCATTTGCATGGGTTTCTTGATCTGAAATCATAAAGTCTATGCTTCCACCCAGTTCAAATCCAGCGCTCATAGATCTCAGCATCTTCTGTATAGGTTCGGCCCGCACTGTCAGCGGTGCAATCAGAAATAAAAACATGAGGCATTTCATATTTTTATTTGAACTCTAAATATAGTGAATCTCAAGAATAAAAAAGAAGGGGGCGCAAGCCACGCTTTTCGCCTCCCCCCAACATCTTATGACCCTAGACCCCTTGCCTATTTATTCTAGGATCACAGATATTATCCAAGTCTAAAGTAAGTGTTGAAATATCTCATACGCTCTTTCTTCTGAAATTAAATCACCAGATGCAAAATCTAGAATTGCATCAAACCCAAGTTCCCGGGCTATTTGAATCGCCGTTGGCAGTTGCTCTCCCGCATTTGCATTGTCAATTTTGTGGAACAATTCAGCAGCTCGTGATACGTATTCAGCATGCGTTTCCTCAATAGGCTCAAGACTCTGTAGCAGTGACAATAAATCAGCCGATTTAATTGTTTTCAATATTTGTCCCACGCGAACATCGACAAGAATTCCATGCGCAATTCCATTCTCAGGCTTTGATGCAAATCGCTTCGTTAATACTTTTGCTGTCAAATAACCATCTGCTGGATCTAATCTATCATTTGGAAGGGCGCGGACAACACTGAACACCTTGAGTAGATTTTCTGCTGTCGTTGCATCATTAATACTTTCCATCTGCTTATGAAAAGACGCAAGCACTTGAGTCCTGTAGTTCGTTTGCATATCCGGGAGACCCAACGCTTTACCAAACCCCCTCATGATCGGTCTTTGTATAATGTGATCCGCTTTAGCCAAAGAAAACTTAACGGGAAGCGCTTTGGTAAGAACCTCTTTTTTAGTTTCTTTATCTACTGCCTTGTAAGGCTGAACAATTCCCCATTCGTTTCTAAAGTCAATCGGAACCGTAACCTCGCCATTCACAATTCCAGCCAGTGTACCGATAATATCTCGGCGCAACTCTGGCAGATTCAAAAAATTTCCTTGGTATTTATCTGAATTTAGTAATCCCATTTCACGGCCCAGTAGCATTTCTTGTGCAATCAATTTGTCGGCCCATATACCTTGCGTATCAATTTGATCGATTCTCGAATCAGGATTGTTTATATCACGCATAGATTGGAAGGATTTTCCTCCTTGTCCAGAAACAATTAAATCGATTGGTTCATCTTGATTCTCACCAACAGATTTAACAAGCTCTTTCACCTCTTGATCAAAGCATGACAGCCACTGTGGATTCACATCTTTAAGCTGGAATACATCCACAACCTTCTTAGGATCTGATTTTAAACTGATCGCACAGTGCACATCCGGCGTTAACATAACTTTAGCAAGGAATCGACCCGCAATGTCCGCCGCCACCCTGAGATCCGCCAAAAAAGGATTTGAGGTCCAAAGGGTATTGTCAAGCTCAAGACCAAACATATTTTCAATCCGTTCAACTGTTTCAAAAAACATCCTCATATCCATCATAAGATCCGCAGTACGACTGGCCCGCAAGTTTTCATCAATTAAAGAATATTCTCTTCGATCATTACGTTGATAACGGATGCGATAGAAATCCTCGTATGTTTTAATCAAGTGGAGTGCAATTTCTGAAAATGTCGAACCTTCGTCAAACACTTTGCACCCTGGGTTTGCACCAACCATTTCGTCAGTGCAAAATTTAAACGGCTTCAATGCAATGTTATTCGCCTCAAGAAAGGCAACCGTTTGCTCTCGTTCACTTGAAACTTTAATTTCACTATCGCCAATTCGAATGCCCGGAACAAATCTTCCATTTCCGTCTTTTATTTTTATAAACTCTGCTGTTTGTCCATTTGCGAGGTCAATTTTCCGACCGTATCCAAATTGAAGTGCGGCAATATCGTACTTACCCAGCGTCGGCAATGCCCCAACCGTACGGTATGTGTATTCCATCATAGACGAATACGGTATTTGCTCATCGGTAATGCCCAAATTTGCAAGCTCTTCAACCGAGTAAAAGTTATCTTTATCTTCAGAGCCTGCAAAATTATGACGAAGCCCTAAGTTGTGGCCCAATTCATGAACCAGCGTAGTAATCCAGATCTCTGGCACAACCATATCCATTATCTCTTGCTTTTCATCATCAGATAATTGTGCCCACGGACGCGGAATTTCTTCCCGTTCTTTTAGAATTTTACGAATAATACTCAATGAGGCTATTGTGCCATCATATAAACAGTCCTTGGACCAATCCTTTTTTAATTGTTCTTCGATCACTGCACTTTGTTCATCATCTTGAATGTTAGTCTTATAACCCAAGCGAAGTTTATCAGACAAGGAAAGCGCCCGCTTTGCATCTGTCTTATAGGTCACCAGATCTTTGACCGCAGAGGTTTTTTTAATATTACCAAAAGCTACCTTTTCTTGTGACTTAACAAATTCTAGGTGCTCGCTCATGTATTTATCAAAATTAAATGTAAGATTCTCCGTGCTTTTGTGCTTCCTTACAATGCTCTCAAAACCATCAAGAACTTTTGACTTTGAAAGTTCATTATTTCGAAGCGCCTTGCCGCTCGAAGCCTCGACTGGCTCTACATCACCCCCAAGCTCAGAACCGTTGGTCTTTTCCTCTAAAATTTGACGGCGAACTTCTTCGTAACCGCGATACGCCAATTGCTTGATGACACCAAGATACATCACAGTGCGAGCATGAACAATTTCCCCTGTACGCGGATTTGCAACCGATGGACCGTAACCAATCACACCGCTGTTCGCTGGATCTTCAACCATAACTATCGTGTTATTGCGAAGATCATTCGGATTCTTTCCCTGCTCGCCTGATAAATCGATTCCCAGATTGGATCCCGCTTTGTTTAATGCTGTATTTATATGATTAATAGCCATGTATGTTGCATCCAGAATCTTTTTGTTTTCAGGTTTGAAAAACTCATCAGATAAATTGTAAGCAATGTGTTTTCTTGCTGGATTCCAACGATTCAAGTAAGAAACAGTCCCATTTTGAACATCTCGATTATCAATCGCCAGCTTATTAACAGTTGTGTTGAAGAAACCAAACGTGTATTCGTCGCCAGCTGGGTAAAAAACACGCTCAAAGTCTTTTGATATTAACCTATCCATTTTTACGATCGAATGGGTGTATTGAACCCTAAATGACAAATCTTCAATCCCAATTCCATGTGCCTTCCCCAGGCAGTCTGGGCTTATGCGCGAAACTTTGATTGTTTTTTCAAGCTGTATATTCAGCGCACCCGCTTCGAGTGTTAAACCTGTAAGATTCGATTGAATCTCTGAAAAGCAGCCATCAAATAGATTCTTTATTTCTAATGGCAAAACCTCTTGGGATAAAAATTCAGCCTTTCCAAAGTCAAGTTCTGCCATGTGACGATCTTGCCAAGGGATATCATTATTTTCCTCTTCTTGATTCGTACATTCGCCAAAAGCATCTGCGCTGCAACGGTATTCAACATATCGTGCAGGAATGCTTAAGATCGGTCGATGGTTCGTCGGATTTCCTTGAAAGCGAGTATCTTCCTCGATTGTTGTTAAAATAAGCGCGTCCTTTGTTTTAACAAATCGAACCAGGTTTTCTGAACCCATCCAAAACGATCGAGCTTCGCTACTCGACCGAGAGCTTTTCCCGTATGATGTCACTGCCAACCAATCGTCTTTCACAACGGTTTCAGCATTTAATTTTTGTGATAATTTTTGGAATTCGCTTTCCTTAAGTGCGTCCAGTTGATTCAAATCGACCAACTGCTGGCTTTTTGGAAGCCTTTTAAAAGGCGCATCCTTTGTACACGCTGTCGCCATAAGTGCGATGGTTGCCAGTCCTATTTTAAAAATAATTTTCTTCATAACGTCCCCCTTAATAGTCTTCTAGAACGCGTACCCAACACCAAAAGAAATTTGTGATGTATGCTCATTAAAAACTTCAACATTCGACCCTGCCCCACCTTGTTTTTTTGCAGGCCCTTCATTTGAGTGGTCTAACTCCAATGATAAATTCTTACTGGCTGCATAGGAAATTGACTGCTCAAATGTAAAACTCTGTTTTGCTGTTCCCCGATAGGTCCAGCCCTGGACAAAGTTATTCACGAAACCCAGTTCAATTCTTTCTGTCAAATTATAAGCAATTTGAACTTGATGCCGAATCGAGTACTCGATATTTGAATTAAAATTCGCGTTCACATTGAATTCGTGTATATTTTTTGTAAACCGCGGTTTATATGAAAATACTAAATTCTTCATTGGAAGCTTAAATGTTATTGGCACTGTCATGCCGATGCCCCCACGTAAAGAATCCGTTTCATACAAAACATAGTCTGTCGGCAATATAAGCGCTGGGACCAGGCTTGCCTTGAGCCATTTGTTTTCAAATGTGTTCAAAGTATATTCTACGCGAGTAGTAGAAAATTTTGTCCTATGCTCTTCTGAAATGTCCCGGCTCAAAATCGCGGTAAGAGAAATATTTGATCCGTTTCTAAAATTGACTTCTGGTAAAATCCAAAGATCCATTGAAGATGCTTTAAGTGAGCTCGTGTCATCGTACAAATTTGTAGATAAGAAACCGATCAATTTTATTTTTAATATTTTAAATTCATCTTTTATCGGAAATTCTGCCGCAGAGGTCGAACTTACTTGTTGGGCCCTAGCTGGCTCCATCAACATGAGACATAAAAATATAAAGAGTGAAATCAATAGATACAATTTATCAGCATTTATTCTCTCTATCTGACAGCGGGATTCCCCTTGTCCCATAGCCTTCCCCTCCCCAACTTTAGTATTACAATTTCCGAGCCAACTGTTGAGAACACGCAAGATGCCGTTAAAATAGAGCTCTTACTCGCTCGCGTACAAAACAATGGTCCAGGCTTAAAATTATCGGTATCTTTTTCCAACTTTGGTGTCACTCTAGCCCCAGGCTAGATCTTTGGATGGGAATTAATTTTTTTTATAACAGCAATAATGCTCAAAACATTTTGTTAATGTGCCGAAAAATTAACTGATGAATACTAATCTTCCATGGGCAATTCACTTCAAAATCCAACCAGATAAGCTCGAATCCGTTCGCGCTGCTTTGCCTGCAGGGGCCTCCTTTTTGCATGCGTGCATTGAAGCTGGATTGATAAATGAAGATTTATACATTACCTGGGCAAAAAATCATTATAAACTTCCCACGCTCAAAGCGACCTTTTTCAGCCAGCCTCCAAACTTAGAATTTATTAACCGATACCGAAATGATTTTCCCAAATATACGATCCCCATTCTGGAAAATGAGGGAACTATTTTTATTGCATGCTTAGAGCCTGTTGCAGAGTTTACATTTAGACAACCTATTCAATGGATTTTAGCTCCTTATTCAAAGTTAAAAGCATGGGCACAAATTGA
>CAUJEF010000134.1 GCA_963169515.1 Bdellovibrionota bacterium | reverse complement strand
GATTTTGCACCAGCATAAAAATTCACAAGACCGTCAATCGGCATTAATTTGTTCACCTCATCAAGTCGCGCGACAAGAGGATAGAAATCGAACATCTTGGTATACGCGTCCTTCATACCAGAGCCTTTAGTATCTAGAGCTAATTCTGTATCCATGAAAACATATTTCGCATCATTAACGGTCATGTTGTAAGAGTTTTCAATGTTACGGCCACCAACCATTGCAGCCTTGCCGTCAACTAAGATGATTTTGTGGTGAAGATAATCTGTAATGTAATCCCAGTCCTGGTTGCGGCGTACCTTATCTTCCGGAAGCGGACCCGCGTTTTGGGTTGGAACGTAACGGTCCAAGCGGGTAAACACAGGTTCAATCACGTCCACGTCATTTTTTGCTTCGAAATAAAGTTTAATCCCCATGTTATCGCCAGTTTTGTAACCCCAATAGAGTTTAAAAAACTTTTTAAGCTTCGCTCTGTCATCCGCACTGAACCCCTGCGCCCAATCAATTTGAGCTTCTTTGTCAATTGCCTGTGTTAAGGCCATCACCGCGCCCATAAATTTAGGATTCTTCGCATACATACCCGAAAGCAATAAACCCGCGCTAATTGGAAATTGTATCTTAGGATCTTTTGTCGGGATCATTTGTGTTGGTGCAAACGACAACATCGTTTCATGATTCGCTTTTGCCTTTTTAATGATTGCATCTACTGTCGCAAGCTTTTCGTTTGTACAAGCCACGTCAAAATCCTTAGCGCAGTGGCGTTGGTCTAATATTTGTGCACGCTCTTGCGGGGTCATCACTGCGTAAGCATTTTCTATTCCTGTTGGTTCAGCGCATTTATTTTCAGCCATAGCTTTTGGGCACGGCGTGGTCATATAAATAGCATCTTTGATAATTGCCTCTGTCGGACGGCCATACAGACGAATGTCAATCAATGGCGATTGGGCCCTCATCCAATTAAATAGATCTAAATTTTTATAGTTCATGAAATAATCTAAAAGTAGATTGACGCGAACACCACGCTTTGCAGCCGCTACAATTTCTTTGGTGAATAGAGAGGCACTCTGGTCCGTCGCGTAGATATAGTACATCATATCGATTGATTTTGTTGCCTTACGGATCATTTCGATTTTTTGTCGAAACGATTCATCGTTATCGATAACGATGCGGGCATTTGAATACGCACCCGTTAGATTTGCTGAAGCATACTTGTTGAGTGAAGCGTTGATGTCGATTGGGGCATCTTTTTTAATACCCGCAACCGTAGTAGTTGCAAACAGGGCCACAAGAATAGTGGTTTTAAAAAACTTTTTCATGGATCTCTCCTGAAGGAGCAAAGGGTTAAAAAAATTAAACTTTTACAAGCGCCATAGGGTGCAATTAAAACGCCAGTTGAGCTATGTGGCGTAACCAGCTGTATTTACTTATATTTCAAAGCCATTCTGGGTTAAGTTATCAACCACACTCCCCGCACCTATTATAATGTCCACTGGGTTGTCAAAGACCTAAACGGTGCAGACAAAAAAGGTTCTCATTTCTCCATCAAGTTGTCTTTGATTCGCATTGGGAATTGGAATATTTTCAAGCTATGCAAACACCGTCAAATATAAACGTAACGCCAAACAATTCTACCGAAATTCTCCCTATAAAATTTCAACCGCCGCTGGATACAAAAGTTCATATCATAAATGAAAAACCATCTTCCGATAGCGTCCCTCTCGACGTTGTTTTTGTTGGCGCAGGCCCCGCCGGACTAGCCGGTGCTATCGAACTCGTCAAACTCTGTAAAAAAGAAAACATACAACTTGAAATTGGCGTTTTAGAAAAAGCTCAAAATGTAGGCGAACACTGTTTGTCTGGTGCCGTAATAAATCCTATTGCACTGAAAGAGTTATTTCCCGAAATGGATGCATCACAGTTCCCACTTCGAAAGGCGGTTCAAGGT
Source organism: Bdellovibrionota bacterium (assembly GCA_963169515.1). Lineage (GTDB taxonomy): Bacteria > Bdellovibrionota > Bdellovibrionia > Bdellovibrionales > JAEYZS01 > CAUJEF01. Next base: position 3,156 of record CAUJEF010000134.1, on the reverse strand, counting down.
GATGCCGTTTATTATATGTCCCAAACAGGGGCGCTTCGGTTACCGACTCCACCAACAATGCATAACCATGGCAATTATGTTGGGTCCATCTGTGAAGTCGTTCGCTGGATGGGCGATAAAGCAACCGAATTGGGGGTTAATATCATTACAGGATTCCCCGCTCAGTCGCTTTTGGTTGATGGCAATCAAATCTTGGGCGTCCGCACAACCGCTACAGGCCTAAACCGCGACGGCAGCCCGGGACCGCAATTTATGCCCCCAACTGATATCTCTGCAAAAGTCACCGTATTAACCGAAGGCACTCGCGGAAACCTCACACAAAGCTATTTGCAGTGGCAAAATGTGAAGTCTCAAAATCCACAAATTTATGCCTTGGGCGTGAAAGAAATTTGGGAGACAAAGGAAGCTCCCAAAAATGTTATTCATACTCTGGGCTGGCCGCTGCCAACAACTGCCTTTGGCGGAAGTTTTATGTACCCAATGGCGGATAATTTAGTCGCACTTGGGTTGGTTGTGGGATTGGACTATAAAGAGGCAAATCTAGATGTCCATCAGTTGCTTCAACAGATGAAGCAACATCCATTGTTTAAAAAATATCTTGAGGGTGGTGAATTAGTTGAATGGGGGGCAAAAACAATTCCCGAGGGCGGGTTGTATGCATTGCCAGAAAAACTTCACGGAAATGGAATTTTATTTGCTGGCGATTGTGTCGGAATGGTGAATGTTCCCGCACTTAAAGGAATTCACTATGCTATGAAGGCAGGAATCTTAGCCGCACGTTCTATTTTTGATGCAATCAAAGCCAACGATTTGTCAAAAATTTCCGCTTACGATGACAAAGTAAAATCAAGTTATATTTATGACGATCTGAAATACACGCGAAATATGCGCTTGGCTTTCAAAAAAGGATTTTACTCCGCAGGCATTAAAGCCAGCTTAATGCAAATTTCTGGTGGAACATTATTTGGTGGATACACCCACTCTGAAGAAGACGCGGCTGACAAAAAAGACGTTAATAAAAAGCTATCGTATCCACACAAGGGCGTAAGCAAAGTTGACGCCGTTTATTTATCTGGAAACAAAACTCGTGACGACATTCCAAGCCACCTGACGGTTGGCAAAGACGTTTCAAAAGAGGTCGCCGAAATGTATCAGCACATGTGTCCGGCTGGAGTCTACGAAGTTCAAGGCGACAAATTGGTCATAAATGCGCCCAATTGTGTGGATTGCAAAGCAACCGACATATTGGGACCGCGTTGGACCCCTCGAGAAGGTGGCAGTGGCCCTAAGTACCGGCGGATGTGACCGGCGTTTTAGGTCGCCCCGCTTGTCGACGTATCTTTGCGCGCGTTTTTCGCGTATCAATTTTTAGTATTGCATAGATTGGGTCGTAACCAAAAAGACCCGAGAAAACTAACAAGAATCCTGCAAACCCCCAGACAGAATCGATAACAAGTCCCACAAAAAAAATCGCAAATCCGAAAATGAATCGAACTGCACGTTCAATATTATTCATATTCATATTTTCACTATCCATAAAAACCTCCAATGACGACGGCAAAGCCTATTGCACAGTATTCTGGACTCAATGAAGAATTTGTCTGAATTCAAGAACTTAACCCCAAGACTCCGTGCGCTGATCGCAGGTCAGGTGCGGTCAATTTTATTTGTGTATTGACTTACGCAGAACTTACGCATATTGTGATTGTATGACTCCGAAACAGAAAAAAGTATTAGACTTTATAAATGAACAATTAGAGCGGAAAGGGGTTTCACCCACGCTAAGGGAAATTGCCGAACATTTTGGTTTCAACTCTTTAGGAACTGTCCAAAACTATTTAGTCCGCTTGAAAGACCAGGGACTGGTCAAAAGCGACTGGAATGGGAAGCGGACCCTCAAACCCATACCCTCAACCAAGATGCTTCCCTTATTGGGCAAGGTGGCTGCCGGTCTACCCATCGAAGCCATCGAAACCCCTGAGCTCGTCGAAATTCCATCATACTTGCGCCCCCATGGGGACTGTTTTGTTTTAGAAGTCACAGGTCAATCCATGAAAGACGATGGGGTGTACGATGGAGACTATGTCATTATTAAAAAACAATCCTCAGCTCAAAATGGGCAGACTGTTGTGGCACTCGTCGATAACGAGGCCACTATTAAACGATTCTACAAGCACCGGGAATATGTTGAGTTACGTCCGGCTAATCCTGATTTTAAGCCTATTATTGTCGCTTCAAATTCTTTTAAGATAGAGGGCGTTGTTGTTGGCCTCATTCGCCGTTTCCGCGCTGAGGCTCGAAAATAAAATTGATCCGCTTAAGCGGATCAATTTTTTAACTATGGATCTGCGAATTCGCTTTCAGGGGAAATTTGATTCTCACCCTTGGAAGCGAATTTTTTTCAAAAATGGGACTCATTAATTTATTATTCTTCAAGTGGGCCAGTTTTTATCCGTTCCTACGTACAGCTCAAACTCATCGCCAGTCAGTTCAATGTGAAGTCTGGACTGCGGGCGTAGGAATGGAGTCCACATTCAAGACTTCTCCGGAGACGAGGGGGTGCGTTACAAAGTCAGTTTCTTTTGGCCGTTGTTTGGACTAAAATCCTTCTAAAAATGATTTGATACTTATATCTTCATCCAGATCAGGCCAGTGTACGCCATAACCGCCCGGAGAAATTTCAAAACTTTGAAGTTGATGTGGTCTGGCATTTGCCAAACGCGGAAACCACGAAAGAGGCACTGAGATCACCCTTCCGTCGCTAATGGTTGCCGTTAGTTTGTTTTTACTTACGGCAAATAAAACTATTGCGAGCACATCACTTTTTCGTATTGCGTGGCTCATGCCATTCCTTCCAACCATCAGTAAGGAGTTTAACATTCTCTCGAGTAATTTTCAAAATTTCCAACTGATCCCGCCGTGATAAATTATAAGCCCTTGAAATTTCAATAGGATTCAGCCATATCTTTGCCTCTCCCCCACGGCCAATAACATGAACGTGGGGAGGCCCTTCATCCTCGTTTGAATAAAAGAAAAACCTAAATCCATTTTTTCTGAGTAAAGTCGGCATTAAGAAAATCTTCCCCCTCTCAAATAACTTAGAGCTTGAAAATTTTCAGACGTATACACACGAGCCTTTTCCAAATGCTCTGCTTT
>CAUJEF010000133.1 GCA_963169515.1 Bdellovibrionota bacterium | reverse complement strand
AAATTGTATATTTTATCGACGATCATTTCGAAGTTAAAAATATTTTTATTAAATCGAATGTTCCCGTGTATCCAACGCAAAACGTCTGACGTAACAAGATTTGTTTTTGTCAAAAAGATTGCGTGGGCCCGCCTTAACGAATCAAAGCTCTCGCGTGCTCGCCCCATCGGAAGAAGTCTATAGTTTTCTTTCGCCTCTGTCGCGTCGATAACCACGATGTCTCGATCCCGCAGTAATCTACGATGCTGAAAAGCATCATCTGCAATTATGATCTCTGGTGAAAATTCTTTTTCAATCGCCAAGACACCTTTTACTCGATCCGGAGATATGTACACCGGCACATTTGGATGCCGGGACGCAAGCCAAGACGGCTCATCACCAAAAAGAAAGCCGGCATGAGCATGATCTTTATCGACTTTATTGAACCCCTTTTTTTGGCTCTTGTAACCACGACTGATAACTGCGATCTTATGGTTCTTTTTTTCCAATAACGACAATAAAAAATCCACGCATGGCGTTTTGCCCGTGCCACCGACAGTAATATTTCCAACCGACACGACCCATGCTTTCGAGCTAAACGACGGAAGAATTTTTTTATCGTAAAGGAAGTTTCTTAACCCAACAGTATGGCCGAATAGGGTGGACAACAGTTTCATCTTAACCCCAAAAGTGCCTTTGAAACACGCTCGGTAACGCCTGCTTGCCCCAATTTTACCTTAAGCTCTTTCAAATCGGACACTTGATTTTGAATACATTTTGAGTTTTTAATATGTTCTTCTATATAGGGCACGAGGTGGCTTTCCACGGCCTCTTCTTGAAAAAATTCTTTTGAAACCATCTTATCCAATATCAAATTAACCATTCCAAAATATTTTGGCCTTTTCATGATATAGCTTGCAAGTTTTACCGTCAGCGAATTCATCTTGTACATGATGGCCATCGGCTTTTCCATCAATCCCACAGTCAGCGTCGCGGTCCCCGATGCACACAACACAAAATCGGACATCAAGGCCATCTCGAATGGATCTTTTTTTATTAAAATTAAGGGGATATCTAGATCCTTGGGCAAATGGCTTCGAACCTCTTCAATATCCAGCGTCGGCGCTACACATAGAATTACAGATATGTTTTCATTTTGCCTGTAAATTTGTGCTGCCGTATGGACCTGGGTTAGCAAGTGGTGCTTAAGTTCAGATCTTCTGCTTCCAGGCATGAGTGCTAACACAAAATTATTCGTCGGAATCCCATACCGACTTCGAAGGTCCTGTCGAACAGATTCGCTGTATTTATCGCCATTTATTTCATCCAACAGCGGGTGTCCCACAAACTCAACATCAATTCCAAATTTTCGATAAAAATCAACTTCGAAAGGAAACAAAACCAGCATCTTATCAAAATATTTTTTTATAAAATGAACGCGCCCTTGTCTCCATGCCCAAACTTGCGGTGAAATGTAATAGATAATTTTTAAATTCAGCTCTTTCAATTTTTTTGCCAGTCGAAAATTAAAATCTGGATAATCCATTAACAGAACAAAATCCGGATTCTGTTTTTTAGCCTCGCTGACAAGATTATGAAAAACACGATAGATCTTTCCAAAATTAGAAAGCACTTCTTGAAAACCAACAACGGCCAATTCCTCGGCCTTGCCTATCCGACGAAAACCAAGCTTTTCCATACCCGCACTTCCAATACCGAAAGCCTCGTAGGATATATTTGATCTGTTCCAATGTTCCAACAGTCTTTCTGCATACAGCGAGCTTGATGCCTCTGCTGCTACAATCAAAACTTTTAATTTAGACGTGGCGCCGTTGGATGTCTTCAAGAATCCTCTCCGCAAGTTTAAGCGCCTTGACAGCGTCTTCTCCTGGAACCGGGACAGGTTTATTTTTTAAAATGGCATCAACAAAGGCCTTTGTTTCTTCTAGAATGGCATCAGTCTTTTTCAAGTTCCACATTTGATTTTCCAATGGAATCTTATCCTGTTCCCATTCGCCTACTTTGGTGATGAGTGAAATATCACCTTTTTCAAAATCAATGGACAGATATTGATCTGGCTGAAAAACTCTGAATTTTCGAGTCGAATACATGGAAACTCGGCTGGCCGTAACATTTGCGACACAACCAGATTCAAATTCAATGCGCGCATTTGCAATATCCGTATGACCGGTGATAACTGGAACTCCGACCGCGGAAACAGATTTCGCTTTCGATTTAACCAACGCCATCAACACGTCTAGGTCGTGAATCATTACGTCCAAGATCACGTCAACATCTGTCGATCGGGGCTTGAATGGCGCCAATCGATGTGCCTCGATAAATAATGGATTATTTAATTTTTCTTGTGCTGCAACAAAAGCCGAGTTGAACCGCTCAACATGACCCACTTGCAACTTTAATTTTTTACTTTTTGCAATTTGACAGAGTTCTTCGCCCTCTGTACTTTTCAGCGTCATTGGTTTTTCGACCAAAACGTGAACGCCATTTTCTAAAAATAATTTAGTGAGCTCATAGTGTGTACGGGTAGTAGACGCAATCGAAACCGCGTCGACCTTGCCGATCAGTTCCTGTGCGTTAAAGAAAGCTGGGACCTGAAGTTCTTCGGCGATTTTCCGTGCATTATCAGGATTTAAATCACAGACTCCAACCAATTCTGTATCCGGAAGCTGTTTGTATTTTTGAGCGTGAAAACGTCCAAGATATCCAACGCCAACAACAGCAGTTCTCAATTTAGACGTCATATTGCCAGTCCTCTTTTAGAACTTCGGATGAATTCGATAATGTTATCAATTTCAGCTGTGCGCCCGCACTCCTCAATTATGCGTGCGATTCGTGCTTCGATTGTATCGCTTCCTTTTGAAAGAATACGAATGGCTTTATAAATAGCTTCGACTTGTGCCGCTGTAAAACCTGCGCGCTCTAAACCAATCTTGTTTGCGGCTCGAACGGTGGCATAATTTCCTTGAGCAATACAGTACGGCAAAATATCTTTGTTAACTGCACTGAATCCAGCGATAAAAGCAAAATTTCCAATTTTTACGAACTGACTGATGCCGCAAGATCCGCCAACGGTCACATTATTTCCGATATGAACATGTCCCGCCAACTGACAGTTATTTGCAAGCACACTATTGTTGCCCAAAAAACAATCGTGTCCCACATGCACATAGGCCATGATCAAATTGCCATTGCCCACGTTCGTAGTTCCACCGCCAGGTACCGTTCCAATATTCAAAGTTGCAAATTCGCGAATTTGATTTTTATCTCCAATCACCAGGCGAGTGTTGTCATTATTATATTTTTTATCTTGTGGCGGACCGCCAATTGCGGCACCAGCGTATATGTGATTTTGTTCCCCGATTTCAACAATGCCATGGTCAGAACCGATGGTGACGCCATTTTCAATGATTGTTCCCGCACCGATCTTAGCTTGCCCTTTTATAATTGTATATGGGCCAACAACAACATCTTTCCCCAATTGTACTTCTTCAGAAATAATTGCAGTCGAATGAATCGTCATAAAACTTCCTATTGTACCATTTGAGCCATAATTTCAGCTTCGCAAGCTAATTCGTCGCCAATGTATGCCTTACAATCAAAAGTCAAAAATGTGGACCTTTGTTTTAATAATCGTCCCTTTAAAATCAGAGTTGCTCCAGGAAGCACGGGTTTTCTAAATCGAGCGCCGTCAATTCCCAGAATATAGAATTTCCATTTGTCTCCTGTCGGATGTGGCCTAAACACCAATAGCGCACAGGCTTGAGCGAGGGCTTCTATAATAAGAACTCCAGGCATGATCGGGTGATTCGGAAAATGCCCAGGGAAAAAGGGTTCGTTAATGGTCACAGCTTTAATAGCAGTGACTTCTTGTACCCCATCTGGTCCCACTTTATTGTCGATTACCCGATCCACCAACATAAACGGAAATCGATGGGGAAGCATCCCCATGATTTCAACTGTTGACATTGTTTTCCGAATTTCTGGGGTCATATTACTTGCTGTACTCTTTCACGACCCTGTCGGTAAGATCGGCATCGGCAGTCGCCCACAGAACATTGTCCTCTTTTTTCAAAAGAATCATCGTATACCCTTCTTTTGAAGCGATGGTGGCGATGACTTTTTTCATTTTATCAAGGATCGGTTCGGTTAGCTTTTGCTCGCGCTCTTGAATTTCTTGTTGATTCTTTTGAACCGTTTTTTGGAATTCGCCCATTGATTCCTGAAACTCACGCTGTTTTTGTGCTTTGACTTCCTCAGACAAAACCATAGATTTCTTTTCAAGATCTTCAGCCATTTTTCTTAAATCGCCCTCTTTTTTCTTCAAGGTCTCTTTGCGCTTATTGAATTCGGTCTCAAGTTCTTTTTTTGCCTTTTGGCCTTCTTTTGTGGCTTGAATCGCTTTCTGCATATCAATAAATCCAACTTTCCCTGTGTTTGCTTCGGCACCAACAGTCAGCAACACTGCCGCCAAAGTGATTAAAATTTTCTTCATACCGATTTCTCCTTTTTTATTTTTAAAAACTTAACTTTCAATTTTAAAAAATTGTATATCATATTAAAATGGCGCCCCAATCGCAAATTCAAAATTGGTTGGAGACTCGCCCGATTGACGGTTGATTGGGAAGCCCCACTCAAACCGTAATGGCCCGATCG
>CAUJEF010000132.1 GCA_963169515.1 Bdellovibrionota bacterium | reverse complement strand
CCCCAGCTGTGTTGGTTCCATTTGTTCCCGCAACACCTGCGCCGCCGCCACCGCCACCGCCCAAATTTCCAGCTGTCCCACCTGGCGAACCAAATCCACCGTTTGTTCCTTGTCCAGCCGTTCCCAAACCACGAACTGCTGTTTCGTTCCGGCCCGAACCACCACCAGACCCGCCATCGGCACCATCGCCAGCGCCCCCGTTACCACCACCACCGCCACCGATTGACGTAATTGTTGAAAAAATTGAATCTGCCCCAGATCTTAAAGTTCCGACTTCGGTTCCATTGTCACCAACACCTAATGAACCATCACCACCCGCTCCAACTGTGATTGTATAACTTGTGGCCGTGACTGCGAGCGAAGCCTCGCGCACACCGCCACCGCCACCACCACCACCACTGCGGGTGCTGCTCGTGGACAAGCCACCACCACCACCGCCGCCAACGACCAGATACCAAACTGTGCCCGCACAGCTTGCGGTAAACGTACCTCCTGCAGTAAAGGTATGAACCCGAAATTTTCCATCCGTTGTAATCGTTCCGCCGGTGCTTGTGTTAAGGCACGCTGAGGTCGCACATTCTGTAATATTAACCCCTGTTGGTGGCGACGTAATTAGGGAATTCCATTCTGCCAAGGTTTTTGTCGGTACAAAAAGATCGCTTCCCAAGGTATTTGAAACATTTCGACATAAACCGTGTTCGTAAATGTCTTGGTTTGTGCTTGCATTCACACGGTACGAATTAGAAAGCGCCATCGCCCGCAGGGATAAAACCTGTAGGAATAAAAGCAAAATACCAATGACAAATATTTTCATACGTTTATTCCCCTGACCTAACTCCCAAAAAATCAGGATCTAATTTTGTGATGCACCGTCTCCTGAAAGGGAACGGCGTACCTAATAAAATTTCCTTTGGGTTTTGGCCATGCTCTTAAGCGGAACAGATGGCGTGAATCGCGAGCCGATCTTGCTTGCAAACTCTTCCAAAGCGTCCACTATATTTTCGGTTCCAATGGTATCTGCATATTTCAGTAATCCACCACGGAATGGCGGAAATCCCGTTCCCATAATCATTGAAAGGTCCACATCTTCCGCGCGCTTCACAATTCGGTCCTCGTGAAATGCCAACGCCGCTTCGTTGATCATTGCATAAATGCAACGCTGAACTGCCTCTTCAGAATCCAATTTTTTTGTTGGCACTTTCAAATCAAGGTCTTTGTAGATAGATTGGTCCACGCCTTGCTTTTTGCCGCGCTCGTCATATTTGTAAATGCCTTTGCGATTTTTTTTGCCTAGGCGCCCACCGTTTGCAATTTTGATCATCAAATCCGATGGTTTTGCACGTTCCCCAAATGATTTGTGAAAACCTTTTGCTACTTTGATCGCAACATCGATACCGATTTCATCAATCAAATGTAATGGGCCCATTGGCATACCAAAATTAAGAAAAGCCTTGTCGATGTCTTCAACAGAATGACCTTCACCTAACAAATAAACAGCTTCGTTCAGATAGGGCAACAGAAGACGGTTTACCAAAAATCCGGGACCATCTTTCATAACGACTGGGATTTTTCCCATTTTCTTGCACAGATTAAAAATTGTTGCCACGGTTTGGTCGCTGGTCTTGTCTCCACGAACGACCTCTATCAGAGGCATCTTGTCCACTGGGTTGAAAAAATGCATGCCAATAAAATTTTCGGGCCTTGGGACTGCCGTGGCCATTTCGTTTACAGACAGTGAAGATGTATTGGTTGCAATAATCACATCTGACTTACAATATTTATATGTTTCAGCTAAAGCTTTCTTTTTAATATCCATATCTTCAACGATGGCTTCGATAATAACGTCTGCATTTCCGAAACCGTCATAGTTCGTTCCGCCGCTGATTTTTGAAAACTTTTGCTGATACTGATAGGTCGTTAGTTTCTTTTTCCCTAAATCTTTATCCCAAATTTTTTGTGCAGCCTGCAGGCCCAACGCAATGGCGTTGTTATTGATATCTTTCATACGGACAGTGTAGTTCTTGTCAGCACCCAGTTGCGCAATGCCACCCCCCATGGTTCCTGCGCCCAAAACTGCAATTTTTGAAATTTCCAACGGTTTAATATTAGGATCTGCAACACCCGTTTGTTTTTTAATTCCTTCGGTAAGGTAAAAGAGATTGATCAGGTGCTTACTGACATCCGTGGCGGCAACCTCACCGAAACCTTTTGCTTCAATTGCCAATGCCTTTTCACGGTCACCCATACCATATGTTGCTTTAATCACTTCAATAGCTTTGATCGGCGCTGGATAATGACCTCGTGTTGCTTTCAAGGTCATTTCCCTGGCTTTTTTCAATACCATTCCTCGCAATACAGTTTCCAATAGAATATTCATGGTCCCTTTTGGTTGAAATTTTTTACGGCGCTTTTTCCCACCTTTTGCGATGATATCTGCAGCAAACGCTATCGCACGCTCTTCAAGTATTGGCGCAGGAACGAGCTCGTCAACTAGGCCCAATTTTAAAGCTTTTTTCCCAAACGCACTTTTACCGGCAAGAATAATATCGAGCGCCGCTTGCAACCCAATTACTCGTGGCAGTCGAACACAGCCGCCAAAACCAGGAATCACTCCCAGTTTTACCTCTGGCAATCCAATCTGTGTCGATGGATCATCGGTTGCAATTCGATAATCGCACGACAAAACAAATTCACACCCGCCACCAAGACACGCTCCGTTGATCGCCGCAATTACAGGGATTTTTAAATCTTCCAATTTGGAAATTATTTTTTGCCCCATCGTCGCCATTTCCTGCGAAATTTGCGGGTTCTTTAAGTTTTTAATTTCTTCAATATCTGCCCCTGCAATAAAAATTCGGTCTTTTCTTGAAATGACCACCACGGCTTTAAATGTACTGCTATTTAATTCATCGAGTACCTGGCTGAGCCTTGCCATAATCGGCGAAGAGAGCTTATTGACCTTATCGCCCTTCAAATCAAACTCGAGGATTGCAATATCTCCCCGCCCAACGATTTTCAAGCTATCATCGAAATGAGTTGCTGTTGCATTTTTTTGAATTTCTAAGCTCATTAGTTCTCCTGTTCAATAACCATGGCACCACCTTGGCCACCGCCAATACATAATGTGGCTAAGCCGTACTGCACATCTCGTTTTTTCATTTCTTTCATCAATGTTAGGACCAGCCGTGTTCCCGTTGTTCCCACCGGGTGTCCCAGCGCAATGGCTCCACCATTGACATTTAATTTATCTGGATCGATTTCTCCGACGGCCTTTCCCAATCCTAATTTTTTTTGTGCAAATTCGTGGCTTGCAAAACTTCTTTCACAGGCAATCACTTGGGCTGCAAAAGCTTCGTTCAATTCCACAAGCCCAATGTCTTTCATCTCAAGCCCCGCCCGCTTTAATGCGACAGGAGTTGCGTAGACAGGACCCAGCCCCATACGTTCAGGTTCAAGGCCCGCAAAACCATAAGATTTAACCGACGCCACAGGTTTGTAACCCAGACTCTCCGCTCTTTCACGACTCATCAAAAGCAGCATTGCCGCGCCATCAGTCACCGGACAGGCGTTTGCTACGGTCACTGTCCCGTACTTTTTGTCAAAAAAGGGACGCAGTTTCGCCAACTGCTCCATGGATTGATTTTCACGTGGCCCGACATCGTCTGCGACAACTTCTTTAAATTTCGGCGGCAAAAAAACCGGTGAAATTTCTTCGGCAAAACGACCCGATTTTTGCGCACCCACGGCTTTTTGATGGCTGTGCAAAGCATACTGATCCTGTTCCTGGCGAGAAATATGGTATTCTTTTGCTAAAACCTCGGCCGTGTCGCCCATGTTGATCCCAACAAAGGGATCCGTAAGTCCTTCCACTAATGCGATCCGCGGGAAGTAAGCATCCTTCATCTGTGATGTAAGCAGCGCCTTTACTTGCTTTAAGTCCGCAGAAATTAATTTCCCAAGAAGTGGAAGCGCTTGCCCAGGCCCCTTTGCTGAAAATAGTTTTTCAAATATGCTTTGAATTTTTTGTGGCACCATAATTGGCATTTGTGACATACTTTCAGTTCCGCCTGCAATTACAACGTCTGTTACCCCGGCCTTGATTTTATCAAACGCCGTTGCGATGCTTTCCATGGCTGAAGCACAATTACGGTGAACTGTATGGGCGGAAACACCAATCGGAAGGCCGGCGTTCAACGCAACCACGCGCGAAATGTTCACTGCGTCCGCTGGACTGCCTGTATTTCCAATAATAACTTCTTCAATCGTATTCGGGGAAATGCTTGTCTTTTCAAGTAGAGCTTTTAAAGCAAATTGTCCCAACCTCTGGGCTGGAACATCTTTCAGCTTTGTTCCCGCTTTGGCAAAGGGTGTGCGCACCCCATCTATGATAACGACATCTCTGGCACTGCTCATGTTGGATCACCTCCGGTGACTACTCGGTTAAGCGCTGATCCGCCATACGCGAACCCCGTAATGCATGGCGAAAAACTTATGTCGAATAAAATTGTTATGCTATGGTCTCAAAATTAATATAAAAAAGCAACTTCGGAAGATATCATTAACAGGAGTCACAAACTTTGAGTTCATATACCGACGCTCTTGAGTACCACACACAGCCCAAGCCGGGAAAAATTGAAGTCATTCCAACAAAACCTTGTGACACAGAACGTGATTTGTCTTTAGCTTACTCGCCGGGCGTTGCGCAACCATGTATTGCGATTTCTAAAGATCCATCGAAAGTTTTCGATTACACGGCAAAAGGCAACCTTGTCGCCGTAATTTCTGACGGAACCGCCGTTTTGGGTTTAGGAAACATAGGACCCTTAGCCGGCAAACCAGTAATGGAAGGCAAAGGTGTCTTATTTAAAAAATTTGCAAGCATTGATGTATTTGATATCGAGCTAAAAACAAAATCAGCCGACGAATTCATAGCCGCTGTTAAGACGCTTGAGCCCACATTTGGCGGTATCAATCTCGAAGATGTCAAAGCGCCTGAATGTTTTATTATTGAAGAAGCCTTGAAAAAAGAAATGAAAATCCCCGTATTCCACGACGACCAGCACGGGACAGCCATCATTTCAGCAGCCGCATTGATCAACGCCACAGAGGTTGCGGGAAAAAAACTAGAAAAAATAAAAGTTGTCGTAAATGGCGCTGGGGCATCGGCAATTGCTTGCTGTCGTATGTTCGTAAGCATTGGCGTAAAACGTGAAAATATCACGATGTGCGATTCGAAAGGCGTCGTGTACCGCGGCCGTGTCGACGGGATGAACAAATGGAAAGAGGAATTTGCAAGCGAGACAAAATCACGCACTCTCAAAGAAGCGCTTAAGGGTGCCGACGTTTTTGTGGGTCTCAGCGTTGCCGGTGCTGTTACACCCGATATGCTCGAAGCCATGGCCAAAAAGCCCGTCGTATTTGCGATGGCCAACCCCGATCCGGAAATTCTACCCGACGTTGCAAAAAAAATACGCCCTGACGTTATCGTTGCCACAGGTCGGTCAGATTATCCGAACCAAGTTAACAACGTCTTGGGATTCCCATTTATTTTCCGCGGAGCACTTGACTGTCGTGCGACTGAAATTAACGAGGCCATGAAATTGGCAGCGACCCATGCCCTCGCCGCTCTGGCCCGCGAGGAAGTTCCGGAAACCGTATCACACGCATACGGCGGAAAGCGGTTTGAGTTCGGCCCGGAATACTTGATACCCAAGCCCTTCGATCCACGGGTCTTGTTATGGGTAACCCCCGCCGTTGCAAAAGCCGCGGCAGATTCCGGTGTGGCACAAAAGCCGATTACGGATTATCAAGCCTACCGCGATAAATTGGAATCTCTGCAAGGGGTTGCAAAATCCTTTATTCGAAGTGCAATTAATCGCGTAAAAGCGGCACAAAAAACAACCCACGATCTGCCCAAAATAGCTTTCCCCGAAGCCCACAGTGAAAAAATTTTGAAAGCCGCCCAAATTATCATCGAAGAAGGCATTGCGATTCCAGTCTTATTTGGTTATGAGGGCATTATTCGACAAAAAATTAATGAACTGCATTTGAATCACTTAAAAGAACACCCGATTTTTCAACCGAGCACTCACCCAAACTTCAATCGCTACGTTGATGCGCTTTTTAAATTAAGGCAACGTAAAGGAGTGCATTTTAACGAAGCTCAAAGATTGATGGCTGATCCGAACTATTTCGCTGCCATGGCAACCCAAATGGGCGACGTCGATGCAACCATCAGCGGCGCTACCCAAAACTACCCGGACTCTGTCCGGCCAATTTTAGAAACAATTGGGCGAATGCGCGAAGGCGTTGCTTGCGGCTTGATCATTATGGTTCTTAAGAACAGGGTGATCTTTTTTGCTGACACGACCATCAACCTGAACCCCACAGCCGAAGAGCTAGCGACAATCGCCCACCACGCCTCAGAAATTGCAGAGTATTTCGGCGTAGAACCCCGTATAGCGATGCTGAGTTATTCAAACTTTGTAGCCAAACACGAATCTTCGAAAAAAATGAAATTAGCGGCAGAGTTGTTAAGAGAGCGAGTTCCTGGTATTATTGTGGATGGGGAGATGCAGGCTGATACTGCGGTCGACCCCAACATTATTAACGAGATTTTCCCATTCTCAAGTTTAAAAAAAGGAGCCAACATCCTCGTCTTTCCAGAACTGAATTCAGCCAACATTGCTTATAAGCTGGTGCACAAGCTGGGAGGAGGAGAAATTTTAGGCCCATTCTTAATGGGGATTCGCAGACCCGCACACGTCCTACAGCGAAGCTGTTCGATTAATGACATCGTGAATACGGTGGCATTAACCGCTTTACAAGTCCAAGTTGTCAGAGACAGACTAAAAGGCAAATGACAGCAAAACATAAAATAGAAAAGGCAATTTTGGTTGGCGTCGGATTAAAGACCGAAGACTTCCAAGATATAAAATACAGTCTTGCGGAACTTTCAGAATTGGCTGTAGCTGCTGGCGCCGAAGTGCTGGGATCTGTCGTTCAAGTTTTGACGCAATGGAATCCAGCGACTCTTATTGGCAGTGGCAAAGTTCAAGAGATCAAACTACTCGCTTCTGAGACCAAGGCAAACATCATTATTTTTGATCATCAATTGTCGGGCGTTCAGGGCCGCAATCTTGAACAGGAAATTGGAGTTGCCGTCATCGACCGAAACCAATTGATCATCGATATTTTCGCCCAACGTGCGCACACGCACGAAGGAAAACTTCAGGTAGAGTTAGCCTATCTGACCGATCAAAACTCACGGATGGTGGGAGCATGGATGGGATCTTTGTCACGTCAAGGTGGCGGTATCGGTACCCGTGGTCCCGGCGAAAAGGCTCTTGAAACTGATCGTCGGAATATTCAAAAGCGCATTGCAAAAATTAAAAAAGAATTAGAAGCAGTTAAAAAACACCGTGCCCAGCACAGAAAACAACGACAGGAAAACAAGGTTCCTAGCTTTGCCCTGATTGGTTACACGAATGCTGGCAAAAGCACGCTTCTAAATACTTTGACTGGTGCCCAGGCCGTATCAGCGCCACAAGTATTTGCAACCCTGGACCCGATGACCCGTAAAGTGTACTTGCCCGGGGCATCCATGGCTGTTGTCACAGATACGGTGGGATTTATTAGCAAACTGCCCACACGACTAATCGAATCTTTTAAAGCAACGCTTGAAGAAACAGCCCACGCCGATATCTTGCTTCACTGCGTGGATTTATCGCATCCGTTATGGCAGAAGCATGTTCAAACTGTAATTGATATTATTAAGGACCTGGGTTGGACGCATAAGCCAATTGTTCATATCTTTAATAAAATTGACGAAACACCTGTGGAAAGAAAATTCCAAGTAAGCCTGTCCCCGCGGGTTTTTATCAGCGCACTCAAAGGAACCGGAATAGATCAGCTGAAACAGTTGATGGTGGAACAAATTCAAGAGCTAGTTCAATTGGTGGAGCTGCATTTCCCTGTGACAGAAAAGCATTTGGTATTCGACCTATCGCGGGATGCTCAAATCCAATCCCAAGAAGAAACTCAAAATGGAATTACGTGCCAAGCCTACATGACCGCAACAGCGCTTATGAAATGGTCTTCTTACTTACAAAAAAACAAGAAAGAGCGAAGGAAAGGGTCTTAACAACCCGTTCCTTCATCGAGCTCCCTATCGTTCCAACATCCTTCGTAATTTGGAGAACATCTCAGGCGGACATGAAAATGTCGGGTGTGACCTTCCCATGGGTACAGGTGTCTTAAAACTTCTTTTCCAGCCTCTAATTCATTTTTATTTTGAGCCCGTTTGCAAAAGTATCTTTTGACCTTTGGGTTTACAAAGATTTTTGAAACTACACTTTTATCATCCGGCAACTTTTGCGACACCAGTAAATTAAAAAACTTCCAGTTACATTCCATGATTTCCGGTGTGATTTTACCAGAAAGTACGCTTCCAAAATCTGCAAGTCCAATATATCCAATATCTATGTCCTGTCCGTTTTGATGGCTTCTGTGGGGGCCATATCGCCCACCCTTTTCCTTTGAAATTTGGTTTACAAGCAGCGGCGCACAGCCACTCGTTTTATTGTAGAGATCGGAAACGGATTTTATAAAATCGATTGTAATACCTGACCCATAATTGTATTTGGGTTCACTTTTACGCTGAAAGCCCGTGCCCTGGTCCGGAAGCCTTGAAACAGAGTTTTCAATTCGACCGTCCCATGGGCGCCCCTTTGCCACGGCTCCTCTGTCCAGATTGAATAATATTTCGCCCGCCTTAATTTTTTTCTTCTCTGGCTTTGGCACGTCCTTCACCTTGGGTCCATCGGATTCGAGATTTTCCAATTCTTTTTTAAGATCCTCTAGCGGTGGCGCGCTGACAAATTCGCCCTCGACGCTGACCTCTTCCTCGGCGCCATGGTCATCGTCCTAATCCACATTTTGATCAGATCCGACTTGCTGAGGCTTCGCGCTCTGTCCCGCAACGATCGCATCCGGCAATGGGCTTTGCCCTGGGGGAGAGTTCTTTTTTATACGTGGAAGTTTTCTTTTTGATTCTATGGTTTCACGCAAAACGACGAATTGTTGTGATCCCAGTTTACCATTAAGGCTGTAGTAAACATTTACATACATTTCAGAACAACTGTCTGAATACACACACGACGCTTTTGCCTTGAGCTTTGGTTTGCCGGGCCGGACATCGGTCAGCATTGCAGAACCGTCAGCCATGACCCCGCGTAACTCGATTTCTTCAGCTTTCTTGTTAACTTTTAGATCAACCAGTAGCTTGATACGTTTTGTTCCCTTGTCATACGTCAGGCGAAGATTATTCAAGCCAAAAGAATCGTCCGATTTTTCTAATTTTGAAGGTCGAAGAGTAACAGTTTCGCCGGACTCTGGATCTTGGTATTTATAGCCCAACAATGCGCGAGACCTTATTTCGTTTGTGCGCCCGCAGCTGGCAATAAAACCGACAGTAAGTATAAGTAATACAATAAACAGCGTACGATTGAGCATTTTAAATAAACCCTCTTGTTACCGTGTGAAGTAAAGCAAATGATATTCCCTCCTGTGCGCTTGTATTGATTTTTAAGAGTGTTTAAGATACTTAAAACCTAAAAAAGCCCTTTTTGCGCCCTAAAGTTAAGCTCGAGGGTTTATGTTTTATCGCATTGAAATCACACAGCTAATTAAAAGCAGAAAGTTCTTGATGCGGACTAAAAAAAACCACCCTTTGAACATATGCCAGAAATAATGCGATAATTGGCAAGAAACAAACATCTCTAAGGAGGCAACATGAAAATTATCTTAGCTCTTGCATTTTTATTTACGACATCAGCAGCGTTTGCATGCGAACATGACAGCGCGTCGACAGAAAAAAGTGGTCGCACAGTTGCGTCGGCAAAGGCAGAAACTGGAAAGACAACAACTGACGAAGGCGGCTCCTGCGGCGAAGGTGGCTGTTCCTGCACTAAAGAAGAAGGAAAAGCGTGTCATTGCGAACATGGCCAACACGCCAAAGCTTGCAAA
Source organism: Bdellovibrionota bacterium (assembly GCA_963169515.1). Lineage (GTDB taxonomy): Bacteria > Bdellovibrionota > Bdellovibrionia > Bdellovibrionales > JAEYZS01 > CAUJEF01. The sequence continues at coordinate 1,541 of CAUJEF010000132.1, read as the reverse complement.
TGCTCAGAGTGCGCAAAACACACAAAAGGCAAGACGTCCTGATTTATGAGGGATAATTTTTTAAAAAATTATCCTCTTACCTCGAAATTTTTAGAGACTAATTTCTCTGAAATTTCTGAGTTGTACTTTAAAAACTTTCCAGAAGAAGAGGACGGATTTTATCTTCCTGTCCTCTTAAAAGCGAACCATAGAAAATTTGGTATTCCGGAATTTGTTTTTGAACTGGCGGACTTTGAAAACTCTACCCAAAATCTACTCAACGGCAATGTCGACATACAAAGGATATTGGAATCCATGCAGCCGGGCGATGTTCAATTAAATCCCGCCCATTCCGTACACAGGTTTCGACATGACATTCTTTCGTTCTTAAAAAAAGTGACTTCTGAAAACCCAACGCCAAAGCCAAACGTGACCTTCATCGCAAAAAATCCCGCTACTTCACAATTGACGTTCTTGAAAGGCTCCCCTTCCACTGCCTGTATTGTGGATTATCTTGCCGAAGGGAACATGAATATGAGAATTCTCTCAGCACAATTGCAGCGCAATTTTCCACTGTTATTTGAGTCAAATGACGATGTGCTTAAATCTCTCGATAAACTGAAAAAAAAATATATAGTCCTTCAAAAATAGTTTTTGAATTCTCATTTTGAGACATATTTCCCCCAACACCTTTGTCAAGACACCCCCGCCAAATCCCGATAATTAGATATGATATTCCCCCTAGGCCTAGGACATCGTATATTAAAAGTTCCAATTGTTACCCTTTTGCTGGTTGTTGCAAACTTTTATTTTTATTTTCAATTTCAATCCCAAGTCGACATGAAAAACGAGCTCGGCAGAGCTTACAGGGACTCCAAATACGTCGAAGAATACATCAATGGATTTATTGATTACTGTTACAAGGTCGCTGGGGACAAAATCCCGTGCGAAGAATACGGTCAGTCTGAAATTAGAGATACTTATGACAAAGCCATCAATGATAAAAACGATCCAAAATCCGCAAGTAAAATCTCAGCCGAAAACATCATCAAACTTACGAATATCCTTGTGAAATACCACAACATAGTCACAAAAAATCCACAAGATCTGAATATTAAAAACCTCTCCCAACTCATGGATGCCCAAGTTCGAAAGCTGGAAATCCTAGAAGACATTTATTACCAATACGGCTTTCTTTCCAGAAATAACTTTACCCCAATCACGGTTGCAAAAGCCCAATTCAATCACTTTGATCTTGTTCACCTGATTGGGAATATGTTGTTTTTACTTGTTTTTGGAGTTTATGTTGAACATAGGGTCAGCCGCATTCCATTTTTATTCTTTTACCTTCTCGGTGGAACCATGGGGCTCTTGCTGCAAATTTCGATGTTTTCCCCTGAGCACTATTTGCTCGGGGCTTCGGCCAATGTCTATGCTGTTATGGGAATGTTCTATATGCTGTTTTATGACAAAAAGATGAAGTTTTTCATTTGGTATCTGGCTTCGCGCAGGATCACCGTTGACGTAAAATATTGGCTTCCAGCCCTTGTCTTTGCCAACGA
>CAUJEF010000131.1 GCA_963169515.1 Bdellovibrionota bacterium | reverse complement strand
TCAGGTGAGGGCTATCGGCTGCAAAATCAAAAATATCGAATCCCATTTTTGCCTTACGACGAAGAAATTTATACTCTGCGCCAACTCCGCCAGAATTTTCCATCATACCCGCTTTGATCGTAAAATCGTAAAAGTTCTTTGCAAAAAGCGCCGTAAATTTAATTTTGTTTTTATACGTAATAGTTTCATCTGTGACCGTAGTCGACCCACCAGACGAAGTTTCAATTCTTCTACTCTGAACAACACCTTTAGGATCGTCGATAATTTGAATCTCGTAGTAGCGATCAAGCCCCGGTTGCAAACGTACCCCAAGATACGATTTTGTCATACTTTGTTCTGCTAAAAATTCAGAATGTAAATTTACACTGGTTTGCAGTTTATTCGCACTACCCAAAAATGAGTTTACGCCCTCGATTGCTTCATTCAACTGTGTCACCGTTGAGTCATCATTAACCAATTTTCCGATAGTACCTTCGCCCTTATTAATTTTTGAAGTGATCTCATCAACATTTTTGAGAATTTTTTCCACGTTGCCCAAGCTCTGTGCCATTTTTCTCCACGATTCTTTAAATCCTTCCTCAGAATCGTCAGATACGAATTGATTAATATCTGATGTAATACTTTTTAGGTTGTCTAAAATATCTGCAATGTCCTTCTTATGGCCAGAACTCAATTCAGCAAGGTCTCCTGTCAGCATTTCTAAATTTAAAATAGTTCGGCCGATTGGACTGTTCTTGCTTCCGTCCCCTGTAAATGACTCTTTCAGTGCGTTTGCAACTTCGGTGAGCGAACTTGTCAGTTGACCGACATTATTCATAACGGCATCAAACGAACCTTTATTTTGGACTGTCGGAATTTCACTGCCTGGTTCTAATACAGGATCTTCTGGTTTACCTAAATCAATTTCCACATAGCGATCACCAAGTATCCCGTTCGCACGAATTTCAACGGATGCTGAAGAGTGAACATCAACATCCTTACGAAGAACAACTTCAATGCGAGCTTTTCCGCCCTCTAAACGAATATCTTTTATCACGCCAACAGGTATGCCCGCTGTTTTTACAGGACTGTTTTTTACAAGACCGCTCGCATCGCTAACGCGGAACCAATGTTTCCTTGCTTTGTTAAGATAGCTGGGGTCTTCGTTGATACTAATTGTCATGACGGCTACAAGACCAGACACGATCAGGACAAGGAGCCCAACTTTAAATTCAGCAGAAGATGTGAAACTCACTTTTTGTAAATCCCTTTGCTGATAAACCTTTTCACCAGATCGATATCGCTTTCAAAAAACTCCTCTGGTTTACCAAAAAGCAGCACCTTCCCCTTATCAAGCATCGCTATATAATCGGCTAACCGGAACGCTGCCGAAATGTCATGTGACACAATAATCGAGGTTAAATCACCACGACGCTTGTGAGTGCTGCTAATTAAATTATCTACCATTTCAGTGATAATTGGATCTAATCCTGTCGTAGGTTCATCATATAGCAAAATTTCTGGATCTAGGGCCAATGCACGCGCCAAACCAACTCTTTTTTGCATCCCACCACTAAGCTGGGCAGGAAGTTTTTGAAAATCTTTTTCATCCAGGCCAACTAACTTAAGTCGCGCAGCTGCAATTTCTTTACGCTTATTTAGGCTTAAATCTCGTCTGTGTTCGTTCAAGGGAAAAAGCACGTTCTCGAGCGCAGTCATATCATCAAAAAGCGCTGCCCCCTGAAAAAGGACACCGAATTTTTTTCTGAATTCAACCAGGTCAGTTTCTGAAATTTCATTCACATTTTGGCCGAGAATTTCCAGTGTGCCAGAGGTCGGCTTCAATAGTCCTAAAAAATGCTTTATCAAAACACTTTTGCCCGTGCCACTGTAGCCAATTACAAATGTTATAGAGTTTTTCGGTATCTCAAGATCAATTCCGCGAAGTACGTATTCCTTATCATCAAAAGTTTTTTTAAGATCCCTTGTGCGAATAGCCAGGTCGCTCATATCCACCCACTCTTAAAAAAAATCCGAAATAGCTTTGTGATAAAAAAGTCGATAACAATGATTGAAACCATACTGCTCACCACGGCTTGGTTGGTGGCATCACCCACACCTTTTGCACCGCCGCGTGTATGATAACCTTGAAAAGTACAAATTGTTGAAAATAGGCCCCCAAATACAGCTGCCTTGAACAATCCTTCGTTAATATCTCTTGGATCGAGCCAAAATCGTGTTTTATCCCAGAATACGGCTTCATCCAGTTGAAGAATTTTAATTGCCAAAATATACGCGCCAATCATTGCCACAAAATTAAATACAGCTGTAAGCAACGGGGTACTGATAATCGCTGCGATAATACGAGGAGCAATCAAATACTGTTTCGGGCTGACCCCAATAACATGAAGGGCGTCAATTTGTTCCGTAACTCTCATCGTCCCTAAGCGCGCTGCCATTGCACCCCCTGCTCGGGCCGCAATGATTAGACCCGTCAGCACAGGTCCCAACTCTCGGGTGATTCCCAGACCTACTGTCGGGCCGATTAGGTTCTCGGCATTCACAATGGATAAACCAACCCAACACTGGAAAGCGAATACCAGACCTGTAAACAAGGCTGTTAAACAAATAATAAAAATAGATTTATTCCCTACAAATTCTATCTGATGAATCATTTCACCGAAACGGCTTGGCTTTCGAAAAAACCAGAGCATCGAATCCACAAAAAACAATATACGGAAACCGACATCCTTAATGATATCTTCAATCAACAGCTTGCGGACACTTTCACCAGTTTTGAGAAATTCCGTTTGGTATTTCTGCAAATTCATGTTTGTCCAATCACAACGCGGGGAACTCGCTCACTAATGCGCGTAACCAATTCGTACGGGTGAGTCTTTGTATCTCGTGCCAATTCCCAAGAGTGATAAGCCCCATGATTGTTTTGGCCAAAGACAACAATCTCTTCGCCTATCTCGATTTTTTTTTCGTTCCTAAATGGTGTCAAATCAACCATCGTATAATCCATGCAAACAATTCCTACAACTTTGACTCTGTGACCGCGGAAGAGCATTTCAGCTTGATTTGAAAAATGTCGTGGGTAACCGTCAGCATATCCGATCGGAATTGTCGCAATCAAAGAATCTTTTGATGCCTTCCATGTGGCTGAGTAAGAAACCGAAGAATTTTTGAAAACCTCGTGCAGTTGGCCGATCGAACTTTTTAATTGCATTACAGGACGCAAGTCAATTTTGACATCTGTGTGAAGTGCCGGTTTTATTCCATAAATTGAAATTCCTGGACGTGCACCTGCCGAATGTTTCTTGTGCAAGTTGAGCAAGAGAGCCGAGCTATTCAAATAATGAACCGTTGCAGTCTGAAATACATTTCGTACGCTTTGAAACTTTTCCATCTGATATTCGGTAATGCTTTTATCGGCTCCCGAATCCTCTCCATTTAAGAAATGGGTACATATCCCCTCGACATTTAAATTTTTTCTATTTTGCAAAATATCAAAAATATTTTTTGCGTCTTCTACATCAAAACCCAAGCGGTTCATTCCCGTGTTGAATTTCAAATGGATATTTATTTTCCTTTTGACTTGGCCCGCGAGATTCACCTGGTACCGATCGCTGATAACAGGGGTAAGGTCAAACTCCACCGCTTCATCAAGGCTTTCTCTATCAAAAGTTCCAAAAACTAAAATCTTTTCTTTTATTCCTGCCTTACGAAGGCGAATTCCCTCTTCAACCAAGACAACGCCAAAAGCATTTACCCCAATTGATGTAAGCGTTTTTACGACTGCAATGTCCCCGTGCCCGTAGGCATTTGCCTTCACCATAGGGCAAAAAAAGGGATGATCGCCATGTATGCCCCTTAAAAGTTTTGCGTTGTGCTTTAGCCGGTCTAAATAAATTTCTGCGTATGTGCGTCTCAAGGGCTATGCCCCTTCTCGTTTTGTCGGCTCCACTTTGATGGGTTCAAAATCAGGCTTAAAGCCGCTCGCTGCCGTAGCAAGACAAACTTTATTTCGTGAAGTCTGCTTTACATGATAGAGCGCTTCATCGGCAGATTTCACCAAGCTCTCTGGATCACTTGCCAGCGACGGATAT
>CAUJEF010000130.1 GCA_963169515.1 Bdellovibrionota bacterium | reverse complement strand
GGATCGATATTGTGTCTATAAAACTCCATATTGTTCCCCCAAGGTGTATTTAAGCCGGCCGATTTCTCGGTCTTCTAAAACTTAGTAAGAATAGCATACAAATTCCAGTCACAATTGCAACGTCGGCGATATTAAACGCAGGCCAGGAATAAATATTTCGATAATGAAAATCCAGAAAGTCGATCACATAGCGTAATCGCAGGCGATCAATGTAGTTGCCGATAGCGCCGCCAAAAACACAACTCAATGCAACGATCTGGATGCGGTCATTCTGATGTACTGTACGTAGGATCATCATAATGATCACCAAGGCCACGGGTGGTATGATCAGAAAGAACGCGTCTCTAAAAAATGGATTCGAAGATGCAAGGAATCCAAATGCTGCACCAGGATTTTTTACGTAAGTTATATTGAAAAAGCCCGGAATAATCGTAAGTGATTCGCTCAATTGGTAATGGGTGTGAATGTAGAGCTTTGTCAATTGGTCCAACGCAATAAACAAACCCGCAATTGAAATTAAAAACATAACTTTCTTTTTCATGAAATAGCCTCAATACAACGCGGACAAATTCCGGGATGTTTTGGATCGCAATTGGTCTTTAGATCGTAATTCCAACAACGGATACATTTCTCTCCGTCGGCCTTTACCGCATCAATTTTCGAAGCTCCCATTTTCAATTCAACTTGAGAAACGATAAAAAATTCTGGTAAATGCTTTTCAACAGTTTTCAGTATGTCATAGGTTGGGCTTTCTTGGTGCAGAATTACTTTTGCTTCTAGGCTTGAGCCGATGGTTTTGTTTTGTCGCAAACCTTCTAGCACCTTTAATACATCAGTTCGCACTTTGCCAATTGTGTCGAATTTTTCTAATAGATTTGCGCTGTCCCATTCTTTAACCGGGGTGGGAAAATCAGTAAGAAAAATGCTTTCTATTTTTTGATTCGGTAGGAACTGGTGCGATTCCTCCGCAAGGAAAGACAAAATTGGAGCAATAAACCCGTTCAGACGTGTGGTGATATGATGAAGCGCTGTTTGAGCCGATCTGCGACCGATACCGTTGGATTTGCTTATGTATAAACGATCCTTCAAGATATCTAAATAAAACGCAGATAGATCTACCGTTACATAATTGTTCACTAGGTGATAAATTTTGTAAAATTCGTATCGGTCGTATGCTGTTGTGATTGCTTCATTCACTTGATTTAATCGTGCAAGTGCCCAACGATCGAGTTCCAACATTTTATTTACGGGCACGGCATCTTTTTCAATAGTAAAGTCGCTCACGTTTCCCAGAAGAAACCGAATCGTATTTCGCAAGCGACGATAAGTTTCGGTGACCCGTTGAAATCCTTCAGGGTTACAGGTCAAATCATTTGCGTAATCTTCGTGTGCGGCCCACAATCGCAGAATATCTGCTCCATCTTTTTTAACAATTTCTTGGGGGTCGACCGTGTTACCCAGGCTTTTGCTCATCTTCTGACCCTTGGCAAACATAACAAACCCATGAGTCAAGACTGTTTTGAACGGCGCGATACCAGCAGACGCGACAGAGGCCAGTAGCGATGTGTGGAACCAGCCGCGATGCTGATCGCTTCCTTCAAGGTATAAATCTGCAGGCTGTGTAAGCCCTTTTCTTTTCATTTGAACAGCGGCCCAGCAAACGCCACTGTCAAACCATACGTCTAAGATGTCTTTGCCCTTTGTGAACGATTTATGATTACATTTTGTACAAGATTTTTTATTCGTAAATTCTTCCGCAGGGAAATCATAGTAAGCTTCCATACCACCATGTTTTTCCATTTTATCTGCAACGCGGTTCATGACGTCAGCATCTGCCAAAGGGGTTTTGCATTTTTCACAATAAAATACAGGAATTGGTACTCCCCAGGTTCTTTGGCGTGATAAACACCAGTCGGGACGATTTTCAATCATCGATGTGATTCGGTTTTCACCCCATTCGGGTACCCATCTCACTTTTTTAATCGCAGCGAGAGCTTTTTTTCGAATGGAGTTTTCACCCAAATCCATTTTTAAAAACCATTGTGGAGTTGCGCGAAAGATAAGTGGTTTCTTAGATCTCCAGCAGTGTGGATAGCTGTGTTCAAGCTTTCCATCGTGGATTAAATGTCCCGACTGTTTTAAGCGTTCGATGATTTTCGGATTAGCGTCAAAAACTTGAACGCCTTCATATTCAGGAACTTCATTCGTGAATTTTCCAAACTCGTTGACAGGGCTTAAAATTGGAAGTCCATATTTTTGTCCTAAGATGTAATCATCTGTCCCATGCCCCGGAGCTGTGTGTACAGCGCCCGTGCCCGCATCTAAGGTTACGTGTTCACCGAGCATGACAAGAGATTCACGCCCATACATTGGGTGAATGGTGACAGCGCGATCAAAATCTTTTCCATTGATAGTTTTAATTCGTTTAAGCGCTATACCCGTATCTTTTGTAAAGGCTTGTTCTAGTGCCGTAGCGATTACGATATTGCCTTTTGCAGACTCATAGACCCCGTATTCAAATTCTGGATGAACGGCGATTCCAAGGTTTGCAGGGATTGTCCATGGGGTCGTTGTCCAAATAACCAACGCAGTTTCGGAAGGCAGCTTAAATTTTTTTATTCCGTCTTCGCTAAAAAAGAATTTCAAATAGATGGTGGGGCTCACATGGTTTTTGTATTCGACTTCTGCCTCGGCAAGTGCGGTTTGAAGTGCCCAGCTCCAGTAGACAGGCTTTTCGCCATAATAAAACGCACCGGTTTTTAAAATGTCTGCCAGAACACGAATTTCCTCTGCTTCGTAATTTGGGTCCATGGTCCGATAAGGATTTTCCCAATCAGCGATGACTCCGCACCGAACGAATTGTTCTTTTTGAAGGTTGATCCACTTATTTGCCTCGTCTCGACATAAATTACGAAGCTCTTTTTCAGATAAATCTTTTCGTTTGTCCCCGAGATTTTTTGTAACTGCCAATTCAATTGGTAACCCATGGCAATCCCAACCGGGATAAAATGGTGCGGAAAAGCCCGCCATATTTTTATATTTTATTACGATATCCTTTAAAGTTTTATTTAGCGCGTGTCCGATATGAATATTTCCGTTTGCATAGGGCGGGCCGTCAGGCATGGTGAATGATCCGCGCTTTCCGCGAGCGATCATTTTTTGATAAATCTTTTTTTCAAACCACTGTTTAATGAATTCAGGTTCTCGGACGGGCAAGTTTCCCTTCATAGGGAATTCAGTTTTAGGAAGATTCAGAGTATCTTTATATGAAACAGGCTCGGACATTTAGACTTTCTTTGATAGTTTGTTAAACCTTAGCAATATCGGCAATTTAACTATGATCTCAAGTCTTTGCCAACATAAACTTGACGGCTGATCCGCTAATCGAACATATTGACTGGTATTAAACCGTGAAATCAAATTTAGAGGGCTTTCGTGTCGGCTAAAATTTTGCAATTTAGACAGCGCATGGGTCATAAACCTTTAAAAGCTAAAAGTATTCCTGTTTCCGAGGAAATGCTTTACGCCGTTCGAGATCAAATTTTAGCTGAGATGCGAAGTCTGTTCAAAGCGCAAGAGGCGCGGTTTGAACAGATAGATGCACAGTTTGAGCGGATGGAGGCACGATTCGAGCAGATCGACGCACGATTTGAGCAGATGGAGGCACGATTTGAGCAAATAGACAGCCGATTTGCGAAGGTCGAGTCAAAGATTGAAAAGCTAAGTTCTGAAATTCACTATCAGACAGTTCTTATTGAGCAACAGGCGGCAGAAAATCGCTTTGTGTTAGATGGGTATGCAAATTTATACGACCGTCAAGATCGAGTGGAAGAAAAATTAGATTTAGTGTTAAAGGCGCTGGAAGAGCTTAAAAATTCAAAACCTTTTGGATCTGCATAAAAATTATTTGCTTGGAAAAATAGTTTTTGCCTTCTCGTAACCCATCACAATAAGTAACCGAAGAACTTCTAATTCAGAGGTTAAATTAAGCTGTCGTTTTACTTCCTGAACCATTTCTAAGCTTTTTGAATCTAAGGCTAGCGATTCCGATCGGGCCTGTGGGGTTGGGGGGACGTAGCTTGTCACTGTTTGTGTGTGAGTCGTTTTCATGTTTTGAAATTGCCCACCGTTAGGTGGGCCATCAAACTGTTCCAATTCCGAAGCCAAACTTTTCAGATCGCTCATAAAATTTGTGCGACTGACGGGAGCGACTGTTTCCAAAGACGCTTCGCCGTTTCGTTGAGCTCGTAAAAAGAGTCCCACCAGGGCATCAGGCGTGGCGGCCAAGTTGCGGATAGACTCAGGTTGAGTCTGTGCCCACAAGTAGGCCTTTGAGAGAATCTCACGCGTATATGCCTGTGGTGGTAATGTAGTAGTCGGGGTCATTAGGCTATCGATTAAACCAAAGAATTTTCAGGTGTCATCAAAAAGAATCTTAAACTGCAAAAAGTTGAAAAGCCTGTGGATTACTCTGTGTATTCCCTGGGGTTAATTCCATATTTTTCAATTTTCCTAAGCAAAGTTTTCTTTGGGATGTTTGCGTGAAGGGCGGTTTGATTGATTCGACCGTTGAAAGATTTCAAAGCTTTAATTATGAATTCCTTTTCGAACATCTCTTTTTGTTTTGTAAAATCAAGCTCGACGCCTTTGATATTTCCAAGCATTCCACCGGCAGCTATATTTTCTTCGGTTACTTGTCGCTCGGTTTCCGCTTGGTTTTCGACGGTAACTGCAGATTTGCTATTTAGATCAACGCCAATTGCACTTAATACCTTTTCTGGAACGGAATTCAAAGTTATCAAGTTTGTTGGCTCAAGAACAAACGCGTACTCCATAACATTTTCAAGCTCGCGAATATTGCCCGGCCATTGATATTTTTTTAAACACGCCATTGCTTCTGGTGCGATTCCGATCAATTTTTTTCCATGAACAGAGTTAAATTTAGTCACGAATAGACTAATTAAATGCTCAATATCATCTTTGCGGTCCCGGAGCGGCGGTAACAGCATAGGAATCACGCTTAGGCGATAAAATAAGTCTTCACGGAATGTTCCTTCTTTAACCATTTGCTCTAGTGGACGGTTTGTCGCAGCGATTATGCGGACATTGGCTTCAAGTTCACGATTAGATCCCACGGGGGTGAATGTTTTTTCCTGAAGAACGCGCAGGAGCTTTGCCTGCATCAACAGCGGCAGATCTCCAACTTCGTCGAGGAATAAAGTTCCGCCTTCGGCATATTGGAAGCGACCAATTTTCCGTGAGTCAGCACCTGTGAAAGAACCTTTTTCATGGCCAAAAAGTTCACTTTCAAATAAGTTTTCTGGTATTGCCGAACAATTAATTGCAACGAACTTTTGATCTTTGCGATTTGAATTATAATGTACTGCGCGGGCCACAAGCTCTTTTCCGGTTCCAGATTCGCCACGTATCAATACCGCAGTGTCTACTTTTGAAAGGCGGTTGATCAATTCAAACACCTTTTTCATTTCAGGGGTTTTGCCTATAAATTTGCGCCCAGATTCGATCAGAACCGGGGCAGAGGCCGCAATTTCAGAGATCATGTCGTGTGCTTCGAGTGCTCGGCTCACCAATGCGATGAGCTCGTCACCTTTTACAGGCTTTGAAATGTAATTGTACGCTCCAGCTTTAACAGCTTGAATGGCATCGTCAATATTTGCAAACGCAGTAACAACCAATACGATAATGCTTGGATCGTGTTCTTTGATTTTTCTTAAGGCTTCAATGCCATTCATTCGGGGCATATCTACATCAAGTATGACCAGGTCATATTTAATACTGGTCACGCGTTCAAGGGCGTGCACACCATCAACGGCGCCTTCAACTTCGAACTTACCAGTATTTTTTAAGGTAGAGCTAACCGCTAGACGTAATCCAGCGTCATCATCCACCACCAGCACCTTTACCATCGAGCCCTCCCGATTCGCCCCTGTATGCATTTGACGGTTAGACATTTGGTAAGCCTACCGTAAATGTTGATCCCTGCTGAGGTTTGCTTTCAACAGAGATTGTCCCTTTATGCAGTTCCACGAAGTACTTTGCAAGGTATAATCCCAACCCTGAACCTTTTGTAGGGCTGCTTTTAACATTGCTTGAACGATAAAACTTCATAAAGACGTTATTGATTTCATCCGATGGAATCCCAATTCCCTGATCTGCAACTTGCACCATAATTCGAGCGCCAACCTCTTCAGTTGAGATGAGAACTTTTGACCCTTCGGGGCTGTATTTAATTGCATTTTCAATAAGGTTTGAAAATACCTGCTGCATCAGACCCACGTCGACCTTAACTGAAAATAGGGGTTCAAAGTCCTTTATAAAGGAGATATTTTTTTCTTTGGCCAAGTAATCGTATTTGATAAGCACTTGGTCCAACAATTGGTTAATGTCTTTGCTTTCGTATTTCAATTTAATGTTTTGGCTTTCCACACGAGTTAAATCGAGGATTGAAGAAATGAATTCAGTCAGCTC
>CAUJEF010000129.1 GCA_963169515.1 Bdellovibrionota bacterium | reverse complement strand
AAAGCGGAACATTAAGGCGCCCTCCTCAAGAAGGTTGTTCCAAGAGCGAGCGAACCAAAATACAACCACAGGGCCGCAAACACATATTTTTGAAAATCTTCCGTGTAGCGTGTGAACTGATTCACTTCGATTTTTGATTTTTCTAACGAATTAATATCTTTGAAAACGCCCGCAAGTGCATTTGTTGTGGATGCGCGATAATATTTGCCGCCAGTTTCACTCGCAAGCTGGGTCAACAGGTCGTCATTTACTTTGCTATGAATCGGTTGGTAGCGCTTGTATTTATTCCCAAGCGAATCCTCTTGAATCACTGGCAGCTGGGCCTCGCCATCAATACCCACTCCAATGGTATAAATTCGTATTTTATACCCCTTTGCGATCTCAAGCGCTGTTAGTGGATCGATCGTTCCGCTATTGTTTTCACCGTCTGTTAACAAAATCACGACGCGGCTTTTTGCTGTCGATTCTTTCAATCGATTAATCCCGTTGGTCAAACCCACACCAATAGCTGTTCCCATTTTTATATCTCGAGACTGAGGTTCAATTGTTTGAATCTGTTTTAATAAAATTTCATAATCCATCGTGAGCGGGACGCGGGTATAAGACTCGCCTGAAAACACAACCAACCCCATGCGATCCGATCCTCGACCTCTCACAAAGTCTTCAATTGTTTTTTTGGCGGACTCCATTCGGTTCTGGGGTTGCATATCTTCGATCAACATCGAGTCTGAAATATCCAAAACAAACACAATGTCGATACCTTCAACATTCCGCTTTGTTTTTGTATCGGATAATTGCGGACGGGCCAGGGCAACAATCATTAAGCTCAACGCGCCCACCAAAAGCACCGACGGCAAATGGCGCAGATAAACGCGGGCACCCCTTGGAACACGCTTCATGTCTTTCACCTGGCTGTATTGCAATGCGGGACGCCCACTCCCCCGGTTCAAAAGCTTCCATCCAATGATCAACGCCAATGGAACAAATAGAAAAAAATAGTATGGGTTATGAAAGCTAAGCACGCTTCAATTCCCCTTCCATCAAATCAGAAATTTTATCTGAAATTTTTTGACATTGTTTTAATAAAAATTCGCAATCCTCAAGTCTTACAGTGGCTTTAATCTTACGAAGTTCTGAAAAATAATCGATCAGATCCACTCTGATAAGATTGTAAATTGATTTGTGCCTTCGTTTAATTTCCTTTACGATGTCCTTGTCATCCCATTCGAGCGCTGGAACTTGTAGCTCACGAATTAAATATAACCGATAAGATCTTTCTAAAGATTCAAATGCGCTCTTTGGCTCCATTTTAGCAAGTCCACGCTCTAATCTTCGCAAATCTGTATGAAGTTCGTCGTATGGGGATTTTGCAGTTTTAAACGACTTCAAATCATCAAATAATTTTTTCCGAGTTCGTTGCTTTCGAAATTCGATAACAGCTTTCCATACAGCCATAAAAATCACAACCACCAGAATCGCCCAATAAAACCAAGAAATCGACATACTCCATGGGCCAAACGAGGGATAGGGTTGTTGCGCCGGATTTTCAATAACACTTCTCACTTGCCATTCGAATCCCTCAAGTGGAACCCTCTGAAGCCCGTCCGTTAGAATAAGCCCCTCGGCCTTGTGCTGTCCGGCCTCGTAGCTCGTCACAATAAATTGTCCCGAATCCGTAGCAAGGCTTTTTACTTCAAGAATATGAAGTTTTCCAAAAACTTCTTTCCCTGTCGCTTCGGTCGAATCGATTTTAAGCCCATCATGTGCCAGCTGCGCAGGATCGCCCGAACAATATAAATTCAATTTTTGGCCAACGGTAATATCGCTTACTGTCGCCGTCCCTTTTTCATCAAATGCACACTTCCAAGCCATTACTTATGCTTCCTTTTGAAAAAGGCAATTAATGGATCTGCGAAATTTTTATCGGTGCGAATATCAATTCGATCGACCTTTGCACGTCGAAGCTCTGCATTCCGAGAATCTCGCCGTTTTTGGCTTTCCTGTTTAAACCATTTTTGAAATAAGGCACTCGACGTATCCACCGTAACATTCTCGCCCGTTTCGGGGTCCCCCATTTCAACCATGCCAATCTTCGGGATTTCAATCTCAAGTGGATCTTCCACGACACATGCCGCGACACTATGTCTGCGGGACAAAAAGCGCAAAGCAGTTTCAAACCCAGAATCCATAAAATCGCTGAAAATAAAAATGTGGGTCTTCTTTTTTAGAACATTTCGCAAATGCTCCATAGCACTTGTAATATTTGTTTGAAGATTTTTAGGTTCGAAAAATAAAATATCGCGCAAAATCCTATGAACGTGGGCCCGCCCTTTTTTGGGTGGAACAAATTTTTCAACTTGATTCGAAAACAGCAAAAGCCCTACACGATCATTGTTTTTAATCGCGCTGAAGCTCAATAACGCCGAAAGATAGGCGATCACTTCAATTTTTAAATGATCTTGCGAACCAAATATTCCCGAGCCGCTAACATCGACGACAATCATCAGGGTCAATTCACGCTCTTCATCATATTTTTTAATAAAAGGCTTCCCCGCACGAGCCGTAAGAGTCCAAGAAATATTCCGCACATCGTCGCCCGGAACGTATTCACGAAAATCACTGAAGGTCATCCCCTGCCCTTTAAAAGCTGAATGATATTCACCCGCAAAAAGGGAATTCACCAATTTGCGGGTTTGAATCTCGAGCAGCTTAACTTTTTTTAAAAGTTCCGCAGGTAGCACTCTTTTACCCTTCGATTAAGGCACTTCGATGTGATTTAGAATCTCTCCGACAACTTCTTCTGATTTAAGATCTTCGGCCTCGGCTTCATAGGTCAGTAAAATTCTGTGGCGAAGGACAAGATAGCAAATCGCTTTAACGTCGTCGGCGGTTACAAACCCACGGCCCTTTAAAAACGCATGGGCCCGCGATGCCCGGGCCAAATTAATCGTGGCCCGTGGTGAACCGCCAATAGAAATTAAGTTTTTCAAACGCTTTAACCCAAAATCATTCGGGCTTCGCGTGGCAAGGACAAGCTCGACGATATAATTTTTAATTTTGTCATCAATATAGATCTTGTTTACAAGATCGCGCATACGCAAAATATCGTCCTTGCCCAACACGGCTGTGAGTGGTTGCACGCTATCGGTCGACATATTTTCCAAAATAGATTTTTCTTCTGCACGGTTTGGGTATTTTACTATCACCTTGAACATGAAACGATCCATTTGCGCTTCCGGCAGCGGGTACGTCCCCTCTTGTTCAATCGGATTTTGAGTCGCAAGAACCAAGAAAGGGCTTTCGAGCGGATAGGTCGTTTCACCAATAGTCACCTGCTTTTCAGCCATGGCTTCCAATAAAGCACTTTGCACTTTCGCTGGTGCTCGGTTTATTTCATCAGCTAGAACGATGTTTGTAAAAATCGGCCCTTTTTTTGCGGTAAATTCATTTTTCTGCTGGTTGAAAATCATCGTACCAATCAAATCCGATGGCAATAAATCCGGGGTGAATTGTATACGTTGGAATTTGAGAGACGTGACCTTTGCGATCGTAGAAATGGTTAATGTCTTTGCAAGACCCGGCAAACCCTCAAGAAGAACGTGCCCGCCGGTTAATAAACCCATGAACACGCCTTCGACCATATCTTTTTGTCCAACAATGACTTTCGAGACTTCAGTGAAAGCGGTTTGGAAAAATCGGCTTGCGCTTTCGATATCACTGTTTAACTTTTGCATATCAGACATGTGGACTCCTCAGTATTTCAACAATTTTAGGATAAATTTAAATTGCTGAAACATTTAGACAAATATTCATATTTGGTGCAAAGCGCAAATTAGTTTTTTTTAATAAGACATTTAATCTTGCAGAGTGCAAAATTACTACTGATGAACGGCATGGGTCGGAGGTAATTTGAGACAAAACTTTAGAGTCTGGACGTTCCTGATTATTCTTTCAGCAACAATGTTGATTTTGGGGCAGATTATTGGTGGCCGACAGGGGCTGCTCGTTGGGTTTATTTTTGCCCTGTCACTAAACTTTTATTTGTTTTTTGCTGGCGATCGACGGGTTTTGAAATTTTTCAAAGCCGAGGAATTAAAGGGACAAGATCCGTGGGGAATTCAAAATCTAACCTCGCAAATCGTCGGTAGATTGCGTATTCATGCACCCCAGATATATCTGATTCCCCACGCAACACCGACGGCATTTTCTATTGGGCGCACCTGGGGCGGCTCTAAAATTGTTGTTTCACAGGGATTGTTAGACAAATTCAACCTGGATGAAATCCAGTCCATATTGACGTTACAGTTGATCCATATTCAAAATATCCACTCATTAACATCTGGTATCGGCGGACAATTTGCAGAACTACTGATTCTTGGCGCGCAAGCGCTGGATTCAGTCGTTGGGTTGTTCAAAACTGGCAATGCGTTCTTTCAAAACCTGATATTTCCGGTTTGTGCTCTACTGATGCGGTTAGATGTGAATCCCCGAAGCTATCTTGATACCGACCAAAGTGCGGCAAGGATGATCGGTGATAAGGACCGCATTGCAGAAGTTTTGTGGAAGCTCTCTTCATACGCGACGACGATGCCGATTCAAGCTCCGCCCGGTTCAGCGCCATTCTTCGTAGTGAATCCCTTGACACATAAGGGATTGAGTCGATATTTCCTTTCACACCCACCGATCGAAAAAAGGATACGGAACTTGATCGGTAACTACCCACTATAAGGCAGGAAATATGCAAAGCAACAATCCAATGGAACCGAATTTTTCGACACTTGTACTATCGATTGCATCAACAACGGCTATGAGCTTGGGGCTTGCGCCAAACCCTGTAACTAACAAAATTGAAAAAGATCTGAATATGGCCCAATACAATATTGATTTACTATTAATGCTCAAAGATAAAACGAAAAGCAATTTATCTCCGGACGAAAAGGATTTTCTTGATCGCGTTTTATCTGATCTACAGATGAGGTTCGTTGATAATAAAAAATAAAAGAGGTTTTCCATGAAAAAACTTGTTCTATTTTTGACTCTATTTCTTTCTACTGGCGCGACCCTTGCCCAGAATCTGCCAGAAAATCTTTTTACAGACCTGGATAAAAAAATTAGCCCCGCCGTTGTCAGTATTTCAATCGGAATAAATTTCAGATCACAATTTCCACAAGGCTACGCACGCGATCCATTATTTGATTTGTTTGAACAATTTATGCCTTATGGCCCCCCGGGTGCACAGCCCTACCAACAAGGACCTGACGAAGACGTGGGGCCTCAGGCGATTGGAACAGGATTTATTATTGATCCGTCCGGGTTGGTGATTACGAATTACCACGTCATAGAACAGGCTGACACCGTGACGGTTCACTTAAATACGGATCAAAAAGATGGCGATAAATACGAAGCAACTGTTGTCGGCGGCGACAAGCGGACGGATATCGCGTTACTGCAGATCAAGGCAAAGCGCATCTTTCCCGTCGCACCGCTTGGTGATAGCAAGTCCGTACAGCGCGGACAGTGGGTGGCTGCTTTCGGCAATCCCTACGGCCATGAGTGTACAATCACCAAAGGAATCATTTCCGCCATCGGAAGAAGAATTCGTGATTTAAACGCAATTCCGTTTTTACAAACTGATGCGGCGATAAACCCCGGAAATTCTGGCGGTCCCCTTGTCAACACCAAGGGTGAAGTGATCGGCGTAAACTCTGCCATCGATGCGCGCGCACAAGGAATTGGCTTTGCAATTCCAATTGATCATGTGAAATCCATTTTGCCAAATTTGAAAAAATACGGAAAAGTAATCCGAGGATTTATCGGCGTTCAGATCGGCTCGGTCACTCGGCAAGCTCAGAATGCATTGAATTTACCAAACAACAAAGGCGCGCTGATCGTCGGCGTTCAACCCAATGGCGCCGCCGACAAGGCCGGCATGAAGCCGTATGATGTGATTACAAAATTTGGCGGAACGTCGGTGGATTCTGCCGATGATTTAGTCGACGCAGTAAAAGATCACCCCGTAGGGCAATCAGCACCGGTTGAAGTCATTCGCAGCGGCAAAAGAAAAACATTAACTGTTCGTGTGGATGAAGGGCCTACGGAAAAATCACGCATAACTCGGCGCCAGCAGATGAAAAAATTTAAGGACGAAGCAAATCCAGCGCCATTCAAATTGGGCTTCAAAATTTTGGATTATTCAGTCGATTTGGCAAAAGAAATGAAGCTTCCTGCGAATTCTGCACAAGGGCCTGTCATTGTCGAGGTAGAATCTGGAAGTCCTGCTGCACAAAACGGTTTGCGCGTAGGCGATATAATTTTGGATGTAAACCAAACTCCAGTCAAAAATCAAAAAGGCGTCATGCAGAACCTAAAAAAGGGCTCCAACATCCTGCGTGTCCAACATGGCGACCAAGTAAGCCTCGTATTCCTCGAAATCTAGGGTAGGCCGTACCTTTTTGATGTGCACCATCCCATTTCCAATTAACGGGACCCTTGTCGTCATGATTTTTTGTCGATAGTCTATCGGCATTGATAGGGGGGTATCCATGATTGCAAGCTTTCTACTGACACTGAGTTTTTTTGCCCAAGCAGACAATGTTCAAACAAGTTTGGGTAATGTTATCGCCGTGGAACGCGTATATGATCTAGACTTAGAGACTTTAACGGATGCTCTTAATAGAGACCCAAAACCAAGACGGGAACGCGTCGCCCATGTCCCAGTTTATCCAAACACAACGCTTGTGTGGGTGAATGATGTGGGATACGAGCCATGCCAAATCTTTCTGCACGAAAAACTAACCATAAGTTACTGCGCACAAGCCAACGGTTACTTTGCAAGTGTGTCCGCACCTTTAGGTGCTGTGGTTTCACGTAGCGAAGCTTCAAGCGCCTTGAGCGCCACAATCGTGGACGCAAAAAAGCACAAATTCTATGCGACGGTGCTAATACCCTCAAACTGATTACGACTTTTCAGTTGAACCCAACCGTGACTCAATGAGCGTTGCGTCAGATATTGATATTCAACTCTGCCGCCCATACTTTAAACCCTACATCAATAATCTTGTTGGGGTGTCGACAAGTGGTAAGTTAGCAGATTTTGATTCTGCCATCCGTAGGTTCGAATCCTACCACCCCATCCAAATTTCTCCCACTTATAGTTGAGATGAGCCAGCCCCCTTTAAAACGGGGGGCTTTGGTCTCATTACAAAAATATCCAGTGATTTTAATAATTTGTATTACAAAAATTTCCGCCATCTCGCACTTAAAAGCCACGACACCCCATTACAAAAATTTCTGGCGATGCCCTTTTGATGTCCTTTGGGCATCACTGGCTACATAAAAAGTAAGTGTGTAGTCAAATTAGTGGACATTTTGGAATGTTTCCCTCATATATTGGCCTATGAGCAAGCGAACAAGCCAAGTCATCGTGAGTCCAGAGGGACGAGTTTTAAAAAGTTTGAGAGAGAAACACGGCCTTTCAATGAAACAGGCAGGAAAACTCCTTGGAGTCAGCGACTCCTACATTTCACAGATTGAAAATGGCCGTGCCGATTGTCCACAAGGCGAAAGATTAAAGCCCTATTTAGACCTCTACGGGAAAATTGGAGCGAAATACTTTTATGAACTTTGCCGTAATTGGGAAAAAGAAAGCACGGACGAGGATTTCATAAAAGACAATGTGGGTAAACTCACCAAGGACAACCAAAAACTCATTAAGGCGATGATGGAAACGATGCTGGCAAACAAATAAGACCAATGGCTTATCGCCCAAAAAATCACGGCTAATTTTCTGGGGTTAGGCCTCAATTTTATTTGGGATTTTTACGATAAGAGACGAGCGAGGCACTAATGAGCGATGAACAAAATAACGAAAGCAAAAACCTCAAGAAAAAGAAAATTGAGGTTTACGAAAAAAATGCGGACGGCTGGCTGAAAGAGCGAGACGGCATTTTTAAGCATCCATCAAAAAACATTTATGATGTGCGAGTGTATCGCAGAATAAAAGTTGATGCGAACAAACCACCCAAGCAAATTTTCAAACGGGCAAGAAATATCACAAGCCTACTCCTCGCCATTCAAAAGCGAAACGAATTGATGGAAGAATTATCTCAACTCGCCATCAAGCACGAGGGCAAGGATGCCACTTGGGGTAATGCCTGTGAAGAATACTTTGGGCGATTAGAGGCACGATACAAAGACAAGAAAATTTCTTTTAATACGATGGACACCACCATTAGCACCTTGAAAAAGCACACCGCCATTTGGAACAAGAAGTGGTTGAGCGATTTTACGAGTGAACAGATAGAAAATTTCATCAACAGCGAGGAACTCAAAAAGAACGACGAGGAAAAAGTAAAGTCGGCAACGAGAATGAACATCCTCAAATTCATTCGGGGTGTTTTCAAATTTATGGTTGATAGGGGCCGAATGAAACACAACCCAGCGATGGGGATTTATATTCGTGGCAAGAAAAAATTGAATTACCCAACCGTAATGAAACACAACGAAATGATTGCCCTAATTGACTATGCCAAAACGGTAAACCAAGATTGGGCAGATGTTTACACGGTCGCCTATCTTACAGGGGCAAGGTCAGGCGAATTATATTCAATGAAATGGGAAAATGTAGATTGGGAGAACCGCTTACTTTTCATTCGGGAAAACTACGATTGGAAAACTGAAACCCATCAACCGACCAAAGGAAAAAAAGACCGAACGGTTCCCATCAATTTGGACTTATTAGAGTGTTTCTTGGGATTGAGAGGCAAGCACGGCGAATATATTTTGCCTCGTATTCAAGACTGGAAAAATGGAAAGTCGGCACAAATCATTCGCCAGTTTCAAAAGGCATTAAAAATTAGACAAACAAAGTTTCACGGCATCCGTGGGACATTTATCACCAATCTTTTATTACAAGGTGTTCCCGTCATCAAAGTTCAAGCAATCGTTGGACACGACGACCTAAAAACAACATTGATGTATGTGGGAATGCTCGCCGAGGAAACCAAAGGGGCAACGGATGTTCTTACCTTAAAACCCGAGAATAAAGTTGCCACACTTTCACTCGCCGAATTGAGAAGAATACCAGCAGATAAAATTAGCAAGGGTTGAATGGCTGGTAATAAGAACCTTTAAGTCAATTGGTCGCACCAAGCCATAAGCCGTATTGCTTTTTTTGGCGAAACCGTATAACATTGTAAATCTCTGGGCTTACCAGAGGATTATGAGAGCATAAATAAACCTACCATTCTTATTCTTTTAACTTTTAAAGAAATGCGAGCAGTCGCAGGGGTTTATTTATATGCCATCAATTATCACCGTCAACGGTGTGTCCTTTGAATTACCAAACGGTCGCACCCTATTTAACAACATTAGTTTTTCTCTTAACTCAAAAATGACCGCCCTTGTTGGGCCTAATGGGGTTGGTAAGACCTGTCTTGCTAAACTTATTGTGGGTGATTTTTCACCTACAATCGGCACAGTTCGCAAGAGCGGAGCCGTTGCCTTTTTCTCTCAACGAGAAATAGCAAAAGCCATTACGGTAGAGGACTATTTAGCCCCTCGTTATTCGTGGTCAGTTCTTGGTGAAAAACTCCTTACAGGAATTGACCGAGCCATCTTATGTTCAAATTTAAGTGGTGGCCAGTGGATGCGAGTAAGACTTGCCTCAACAATAGATGACCAATTTCTTATTCTTGACGAGCCAACAAATGATTTAGACCGAGAGGCAAAATCAATTTTACGAAACTTTCTTGGCGAATATCAGCATGGTGTCCTTTTGATTTCTCACGATAGAGAGTTTTTAGCACTTTGTGATGATGTGCTGGAACTCTCTAATCAGGGGTTAGAGAAATACGGCGGAGGCTGGCAGTCTTATGAAGACGAAAAAGAACGAGAACGAAACCAGTCAGTGAACGAACTTGATAGGGCTAAACGAGAGCGAGACAAGACAAAGGCCGAGCGAACTATTCAAATTGAAAGGCAAGAAAAGCGAAATCGTCAGGGTAAAAAATCCGCAGAAAAAGGCGGTATGCCAAAAATTTTAATTGGAGCAAGAAAACGAAAAGCACAGGCCACCACGGGCAAAGTGGATGCCTCAACAATGGAGAGGGCAAATACAAAAGTCAAAGAGGCTTACGAGGCATTTAGCAAAATTAAAATTGACCCGATTATGTATGCCGATTTAAACGGGGTTGAAATTCCAAGTCAAAAATTGGTTGCCGAGGCAAAG
The DNA here is from genome assembly GCA_963169515.1 of Bdellovibrionota bacterium. Taxonomy (GTDB): domain Bacteria; phylum Bdellovibrionota; class Bdellovibrionia; order Bdellovibrionales; family JAEYZS01; genus CAUJEF01. Next base: position 4,844 of record CAUJEF010000129.1, on the reverse strand, counting down.
GACTATAATGTGTTCTTTGATAGATGGTTATACGAAAATGACCTTAATTTTTCTTGGAGAGGCAATGTTCGTTTGGCAATTAAAGGAGCGAACGGTTCTGGGAAAACTACTCTCATTAAAGCGATATTAGGTAATTCACTAAAAACAAAAGGTGAACTCCGCCTTGGAAAATTAGCAACACTTTATTTAGACCAACAATGTTCAATCTTAAATGAAACAAAAAGTGTTCTTGAAAATGTCCGTGCTGTTTCAAAAATGAGCGAAAGTGAAATTAGGAACAATCTCGCCAAGTTATTATTTACTGGCGACAGTGTATTTCAAGAGGTTCACTCATTGAGTGGTGGCGAACGATTAAGAACGGCATTGGCTTGTGGGCTATTAGCCGAGGAAAAACCAGAATTGATTATTCTTGATGAGCCGACAAATAACCTTGACCTTGGAAACATCAAGTTTTTAGAGAACTTGATTTCTCAATTCAAGGGAGCGGTAATCATCATTTCCCATGATGAGATTTTTTTGAAAGAATGTGGGATTGATGCTGAACTGTCTTTATAAAATTCAGACCGTTTTTTGAGACGATTTCGCTTACAAAGCAACAGAACCGTTTTTACATTAAAAACAGAACCAATGATAAGCGAGGCAAGCCGAACCCGTAAGGGATGAGGCGAAGCCTCGCCATCGCATTATTCTATTAGCGATGGCAATAAGACATTCATCGCCCTATATCGCCGAGAAACTCAATCTATTGCGGTTTTTCCAGCCATCAAAAAATTTTTAAGAAAAATAGCAAACCACTAAAAATTTCTCCCATTTAGTTTTTACGAGCAGGTTTTTGATTGGCAAGAACCACTCGCAAACTAAACCGCCCGTGAGGGCAAAGGAGAAATTGTATGAAACATTTTATTTTAACCAAGGTTCACTCATCGTCAGTGGCAACCGAACCCAAGGATTTAGAAAAGGGTCTGGGGTTTATCGCTGTGTTGGAGGCAACAAAGCGAATTGGCGATATTGTTGTGCCTGATTTTATCAAATGTAAGTCGGCCATCAAATTAGAGGCTGGTGAGCAGTTGTTAGAGGTTGAGGTGTTCAATATCGGTCAACCGAACGGCGGAAAGGTTCAAACTTATTACCGCATCGTTCGCAAGGCAGAACTTGGAGGGAAAAAGTAATGTCCCCCACAGTCGGCGAATTGTTGAAACACAAGGAAGCCCTTATCACCGTTTTTTCGGTGGTAGGGGCAACCCTATTTTATTTCTTTTACCGTCTTTATAGGGGTCGCAAGTATCACTTAAAGGAGTTGAAAGCCCTTGGCCTCTATCAAGACAACACAAAAGATGTGATGAACGAAAAAACAGGATTAAGGGAACGGCGAGTAAGTTCAAAAATCAAAGTTTACTGGAAAGCCAATAAACTGATTTTTTCAAAATATAACCGTGCCTATGGCATCAAAAATTTTGAAAACTTAAAGCCGAACTTGGAAACCCTTTTTGGCAAAAAAATTGAACTCATCACACACGAAAAGCAATGGTGGTCATCACAACCAAAAATCATCCTCCACACCGAGTCTTTTCCAGAAAAATTCTTGTTGTCGCAAATACCATCACTCACAGTTGGGCAGTTATTCATAGGCATTGATGCCTTGATGAATTTCATAATTTTGGAGGTCATCAAAAATTTTGAAAACACTCTTTTAATCATTGGGCCAAAGGGGTCTGGAAAATCAGTTTTAATCAATTCAATTATTCGTTCTTTCTTTCAAACTCTTTTGAAACACAACCGACTGAACGAATACCAGTTGATTATCGCCGACAACAAGGGAACTGACTTTATTGAGGTCGTGGATGAGTTCAAGGGTTCCTACTATCAACCGTTCAATTTGGGCGATTTGCGAGAGTTGGTTGGACGATTGAGACAACACAAAGAGGAAATTGAGGCGACATTGGCATTTTTAAAAGCCAATAAAATTAGTCCTCGGCATTGGGATGAAATTCGCACGGAGGACACAAAATTTTATGTGCCTCCAAAACTTTTCTTGGTGTTGGATGAGATGAAAGCCTATTTTGGCTCTGGTAAGTCAGCACCCAAACTTTCCAAAGACCCGACAGCCGATGAGTTGGCTCGCAAAGAAAAATACGACTTGACCCAAGAGTTCGGTCATTTGGTCAATTTTTTTGCGGAACAATGTCGCTCTACGGGAATAGTCCTCATCTGTGCCAGTCAATCGCCGAATAAAAGTGATTACGACTACCCAGATTTTATTAACTTTCCAATACTCATAGCATCTCAAACCAATGCCCAGCAAAGCATCCAGTTAATCGGCGACACAAGCCTAAACGACAATACACTGACCAGAGGAAAGTTTGTAATTCGGGACGAAATTGGAACCCGTAGGTTTTTGGCTCCGCTCTCTATCAAAATCAAAGGTGATGGAGATGGTTCTAAATAAAGTATTCTGTGGCCTTGATACAATCCACATCACTATTACACGGCCACGAAGTTTGATTTCATTCGTCGGTGAAAATGCGGAGCCTACGGACCAACTCTTTTACGGCATATTGGAAATTCTGTTTGAACAGCATTTTGTCGTTCAAGGTGGCTCAAAGCAATTTGTGAACAATGGGAGCGAGTATGTCCAAAGCAATTCAAAGGAAATTTTAGTTCAACTCCGTTCCGCTCACCTAATGAAATACGGTCGCCTAAAAGTTGGAGCCATCCTAAAATTTTTGAGCGACAATGGAGTAAAGCCCAGAGCAAAGCGAACTCGCAAAAAAGATTTTAAGCCTGAAAAACAAGATGTGTTTTATCAAATCACACGGCTGGATTTTGCCGTGGACTTTGAAACACGAATTGACCTGATTAAAATTTTAAATGAGCGAGTAGGCTACACTCATTTTTTTACGGGCATCCCCAAAGACTATTTTTATCGGGTCATCCAGCACAGCATACGGATTGATAAGGACACACGGGAACACCGATTTAAGGCGATAGACATTTACAATTTGGGTTGGCAACTCATTATCTACGACAAGAGACTTGAAATCGCAGAGCAAGCGACACCAGAAAAACTCCAATTATACCCACCTATCTATCGGGACATCCTCGTAGCCAAGGAACGGAGACTTTATAGGGTTGAATTGAGGTTTTTCCGTTCCCGTAGCATCGCCTTTAATAGTCTTACCGTGGATGAACTTTTTGAGTTGCCAGCCAAGGAATTGAATAAGTTTGGGCAAGCGACCCAATTATTAAAAAGAAAAAATCAAAAATTTATTCCAAGCACTCTTTTTTTTCGTCTTTTCTCCGTTTGATTTTCCATTTAAAGAACGGAGGAATTTTTATGGACAGTAATTTTTCAAGTATTAACAGAGCCGTTGAACAATCAATGGCCTTTCTTAATGACCAAATCAAAAAAATAGATTGGGACAAGAAATGGCGAACGGATTACCCGAAAACAGAACGGGCAAAGCAAGAGGCGGAGACACTTAAAAAACCAGAGGTAAAAGAGGCACTGAAAGAGGTTTTCACCGAACAATCGTTGGTGATGTCCCGACTTGGGGAGGTGTTCTAATGAAAGCCGTTAGAATTACCGAGTTGGACGAGATTACCGAATTTCCCGTGGGCTATATCGTGAAAGCCGATGGGAGCGATGAAATGGTGGGATGTTGCCCGAAAGGATTTTTCAATTTCTTTGGGTTATTGGATGCGATTGATGAACTGAAATCATATTTTTTGTTTTGGTTAAAAGCCGAACTCCAAGAGGACGAAAAAACTTTGATTACACCCAATCACGGCATTGATGCCTTTTTTAAAAATCCAATCTTTGAAAAGTTAGAGTGTCGGGGTGGCTATATCTATGCCCACGACGGACAGACTTTTATTATTTCACTGACCGAGGGCTGGGTTTTACTCACATTTCTCATAAGTAATGGCAGAGGCAATCCAAGCCACTGTGAGGTTTATTATGCGAGAGACGGAAAATTATTTTGTAATGGGGCGGAAATTTCCGCCCAAGCCTTTGTTCAAAAACTTTATTGCGATGAAAAAAATCAATTCATCATTGGGAGGAAAAAAGGGGGCGAGGATTAACCCTCGCCCTGATTTTCAAGAACTTTAAGCAGATATTTGATGGAAATTGAAATGGCAGAACCAGAATTTAAGTAAACTAAAATGTTGGTTCCGTTTTTGGTTTTTCTCACCTTATGGAAAGGCACAAAAGCCAAGCCTCGGTTCATTTTCTCGTTCTGTGTTTGTTGTTTTTGTTTAGCCATACGGCCTCCTTTTTTTGTTTCAACCCACTTTGGGGTTTTCACAAATCGCTGAAACCCAAGTGGTGTTAGAAACGAGGGGCAACCAGCCGAAAAATTTTAGATTGGAAAGAGGACGACTGGCATAACCGATGACGACTTGTTGGCGGTGGTTAGTGAATAAGGAGTCCCCAATCGGTCGGCTGGATTGCCCCGTTAGAAAGGTCGTAATGGCAATTAAAACCCCACAGACGGGAAAATAAGAGGCTCTGGCAGGGTCTTTTGGGGTGAGAGTGAAAACGAAAATTGAGGGCATTTCTATTACAAAAATATCTCCCATTGCCCAAGTGATGCCCAAATGCTATAAGTTATTGATTATAGGGGGTTTACATCACCTCCACCATTTTCCCCAACATAAGTTCAAAGACTTAGCGGGATTTCCTTGGGAATCCCGTTTTTTCTTTTTAGTTCACAGGATTCAATAACTTAATATGATTTTCGCGGAGAGAGTCTTCCTTTTATTTCATTCGATTTCATCAGACTACTTGGACACTTTGGTTGGACGCTATACTGCTCCCCGATAGTTCGTTGACAGGTTAATCC
>CAUJEF010000128.1 GCA_963169515.1 Bdellovibrionota bacterium | reverse complement strand
GTAAAAATTTTAGAAATGGTTTGGATTCAACTAATGTAGCAATTGCATCTTTGGGTCGGTATCTTGTCTCTTCAAGGCTATCAATAAAGGCTTCGTAAGGGCCCAAAGAGTGACGGTCGCTAGGAAAAAAGAGTTCCCTACAGGCCAAGTCAGCAGCGCGTGTGGCCCCAAAAGGGCTCACACCTGTCAATGCTATTAACAGTAATAGATGAAAAAACCTCATTATAACCGATCCTTTACGGTATCTGTATATTGAGTAAATCCATCGCAAATGAAGGGCCAGTTTTTTAGATGGTGGATAAAAACTGACTATTCATGGTGGTATTTTCCAAAAGTGCGGTCGTTTTTAGCGCTGTTTCGGCAACGGTAAAAGCATTCTAACCGGGCTGCAGTAGCTCTCTTCGTCTCTGAATTAGAATCTTTGCAACGTCACGCTTGATGTACTGTCCTTCTAAGCGGTTTACTTTAATATAGTCCTTTAAAGTTAACCGGGATTTCCATCCCACCACGACTCGGGTAAAAGGTCGCAAATCCCAAAATCTTTTTATCCCTGCTTCTTCCTTTGTCTTCCAGCGGCTAACACCCGTCACCTTCATGGCAATTGCCGCCGTTACTGCGCGAATAAACGGCTTATAGGTGTGTCTGTTGGTGAGCTGAATTTCCAAGTGAATATGATTGCCTACGTTTGCTCCGTGAAGAAGCTTAACGCCATATTTAGCTGCAAATTTTTTTAAAATCTCTCTGGTGGCAGTTTTGTTTTTTGGCTCAAGAAAGGACCACTTCCCCTTGGCATGTGTCGATCTAAGAACCAAGTGCATGGTTTGTCTTGTGACAAGGGGTCTGCCCGAGGTTCGTCCCTTTCTTGTTTTAAGAAGTTTGCCGCCATAAGCGAGTTCTTGTTTTTTAAAAAGCTCTTTTTGCATGTGAACGAAGGTATAGATCATTCAAAATAATTGCAACACTTGATGCGTAATAGTAACAGTTTTTTAGCATATAGGTTTCGACTGCATAGAAGCATAGAGAAGCGTATTGTAGAGGAGCATACCACGGTGGAGTGATATGCTTTGGAACATTGTTGCAAGGTCGTTTCAACATTCTGGAGGCCCGTGATCTTTTGACAAAGTGATATTGAACGTACTTAAAATTTCCGTTTTGTTCTAAATAGCACTCACTGGTTTAAATACTACCCAATGAAATGACCAGGCTTTACCAAAGCATTAGCCTTCCTCATTTAAGTATCTTTTATACTCCAAGCTCCACTAAAAACAGAATACCCCGTAGACCAAGCTTTAATTAAAAAATATTTTTTCTTTGCGTGATTCTTCTGCGAGGTGTTTTCGGCGAGCTTTAAGCAAATCACTGCGTGTTATTATGCCCACTAGGTTTTCAGGATTGGTTGCCGACACAACCAGTACCCGCCCCACCCCATGTTCAGCCATTTTGTCTGCGACTACGCGACAAGTTTCTTCAGGGAAAACAGTTACCGGGGTTCTTTGTATTAAATCTTGAGCCGTCAGTCGATCCACATCATCGAATTGGGCCACCTTTTCTAAATCAGAGGCCGTGACAACACCACACAATTTTTTGGTCGGGTCCGCCGTCACAATTGGGTATCCACGGTGGCGGCTTTTCCCAATGACATCCATAACCTTTTTTAAAGGCTCATTTTCAAAAATAGTACGCGGGTTTGGCGTCATGACATCCTTTGCGCTCATTCTTTCCAAAGGATCAACGCCGTATTCTCGAAATATATCATATCCACGACGTGCGATTTTTTCTGTCAGTATTGAGCGCTTCATTACAAGTACAGTGAATGCGTAAGAGCACAAGACCGCAATCAGAAGCGGTAATAGCACCTCGCCATCTTTTGTCAGCTCAAAACAAAAAAGAATTGCTGTAAACGGAGAGCGCATCATCCCGCCCATTACCGCACCCATGCTGACAAGCGCCCATGTACCAGGGGAAGTTGTGCCCGGTAGCAATAAAGACTCTAGATTTCCCAGCGCACATCCAAAAATTAAGAGAGGCGCAAGCACGCCGCCAGATGTGCCCGACGCCAAGGCAATAATCCAAATTATTATTTTCACAATTAAAATGGAGACAATAACACTTGTGGCGACATGACCACCCAGCAAATCTCCGATGACATCATAACCGACGCCAAGTGCTCGCGGTTGGAAATATCCGCCAACACCAATCACTAGGCCCCCCAATGCAGGCCACCACATCCAATGTATCGGAAGTTTTTGAAAAATGTCCTCCATTTTATAGAGGCCCTTACTTAGCAGCGTAGAAAATATACCAGCAATAAGCCCCACAACCCCAGCTTCAAGCAGCGCCATATCCGTAAAAGCCGCGTGCGGGGGAACGGGAAAAATTGGGCCCGCACCCAATAAATGTCCTCTCGTAAGGGCAGCAATTGCGCTTGCGATTGCAACAGGCACAAGGCTCCTCGGTTTCCATTCGAACAGTAATAATTCAACTGACAAAAGTACCGCCGCGATTGGCGTAGAAAAAACAGCAGACATTCCAGCAGCGGCTCCGGCGACAAGAAGTGTTTTTCTTTCAGCCGCCGTAAGTCGAAGACATTGAGCCACGAGGGATCCCACAGCCCCGCCTGTCATTATGATAGGTCCTTCTGCACCAAAAGGTCCGCCAGATCCAATGGATATAGCAGAAGATATGGGCTTTAAGAACGCAACTTTTAGCTGCATGATGCTTTTTCCAAATAAAATGGTTTCAAGGGCCTCTGGAATTCCATGACCACGAATTTTTTCAGATCCGAAATAAGCCATTACACCAACGATGAGCCCACCAAGAACTGGAACAAAAATAAACCAAGATCCCCAATGATTTGCTGATGGTGCCGCTAATGAAAGGGAAAGGCTTCCGTAGTAAAATAAATTTGTAAAAAATGAGATTAAGAGTAGCAAAACTTTCGCAACAACGGCAGAAATGGCACCAATAACAATCGCCAGACCCGAAAGATACAGAAGTCTTTTATTGGGCGAGAAATCGCCCCGTTGATTTTTCATAGAAGCCGTTAATAATAAAGAAATCAGAACGAAAAGAAATACGCGCCGTTTCGATGCGCCATGATATTAGATAGTTGAATATAGAAAAAATGCACTGACAGGAATCCATGATGAAATTGCAATCAGATAAATCATCTGATTAGAAATAACTGGGGCCGCAAGTGCGCTGACCGCCAAAGCCAGATGGGCAATAGACATCGTAAGCCATACAGTGATCGCATTGCTTGTAGCAAGCCCGTAAAGACTAACGAAAACAAGTACTCCAATGTTTAAACCAAATATTATAATGGGCATAGACTTGTCCCAACTTTTTGGGAAAGACCAAATTCCATACTGGCGGTCCCCCACCCGATCACGCATATCCAACAGCAAAGTATCCGAAACCAAAAGTACGCAAGAACACAAAACAAAAACAACACCCCTTGTCTTGATGAAAAAATGGTCACGATTAAAGCCAAAATCAATTGCAATCGCCAGTAAAATCCAGGCCGCAGCTACCACAAATGATTTTAAATACTTAATTTTTTTTAATCGAATGTCTCGATAAAATGGTCGAACGTAAAAAAGAAAAGCTAAGCCCGCCCCAATTGCTAGCTGAAGATATAAAACTTTGTGGGGCACCATAATTAACAAAAGACCGGACGAAAAAACACATAAAAATATCGCTATTGGATAAATAATTTGTCTAAATCGGTATAGGCCTGAAATTCTTTCGGGTTGGTTGATCCAGTCTTCGGGACTCCAGAGCCCCAAACTATCGATGGTTTGGGCTGAAAATACCCCAAGCCAAACAAGCACCAGTAATTTGGGATCCAACATTTGTTGATCGAGCAACCACGAACAAGTCGTCAGATAAATAACAAACAAAACTGCCGTGTACGCGGGTTGGAAAAAACTTTTTAATCCCATAGATTGAGTTGATCAGTTTCAATGGGTTTATCATCTTCCATACGAACACCCAAGCCTAATAATCGAATGGGGTCAGACCTTCTATCCCATATTACTTTTAAAAGTTTTTCAAAATCTTCCAGGGTCGGCCAATCACGAGACGCTCTTTCACGTGTCATTGCTTTAAAGTCTTGGAATTTAACTTTAACAACAAAGCCCCGGATGCGAGAGCCCCTTGAATACTTGCGCATACGTTTGTCCCAATCGTCATAGAGCTCTGGCAGCGCGCTTACCCATTCGGAATACTTCCTTAAATCTGTGTTAAAAGTTTCTTCAACCGTAAGAGATTTTCTTTCAGACCGTGATTCAACTGCTCGTTCGTCAATTCCTCGTGACATTCGAACCAAATCCTCTGCGCGTGAACCGAACCATCGATTTAAATCCAACACTGAAGCTTTTTGGATATCCCCGCAGGTTTTTAATCCGAGCTCATGCATCTTTTTTGCGGTGACCTTGCCCACACCAAAAATTTTTTCCACCTTCAGTGGTGGCATAAAGGTCTCGATATCCTTGGGCGTGATTGTGAATTGACCGTTTGGCTTTCTCCAATCACTCGCGATTTTAGCCAAAAATTTATTCGGAGCAATCCCTGCAGATGCAGTCAACCCCAGCTCCTTTTCGATCCTGCCGCGAATTTCACGCGCTATTTTTGTGGCTATCCCGTCGCAATGCGAAGATCCCGTCACGTCCAAATAAGCTTCGTCCAGGGACAATGGTTCCAATTTGTGTGTATAAGACTGCATGATCTCACGAACGGCCTGACTTTCTTTTCGATATAATTCAAAGTTTGGTGGAATCAAAATTAAGTCTGGGCACAAACGAACAGCCTGACTGGAAGGCATCGCTGCGTGGACACCAAATCTTCGAGCTTCATAGCTTGCAGTACACAAAACACTTCGAGAATTTGGGGGACCGCCGATTCCCAATGGCTTCCCCTTAAGTTTTGGCTTGTATTTAATTTCAACCGCGGCATAAAAACAATCCATGTCGATATGGATTATCTTTCTCAAACTCCGTTTTTGAATATCTGATTCCATCCGTTCATATTTTGTATCACAACTACCTTGGGTTTCAAGTTTTCACGGTCAAACCACTTTAATAGCTCTGGGCGCATCTTTGTATGGACACGCCACAAAGTCCTAAAAAGTTTCACTGTGTGCTGAATCGTAGCTTCGTCACACCCCTCTGGCAGCTCCAGTCGCGGCGCCCAAATACTTTTAATTTGACGTTTTACACAAAACCAATAATGGCGCCACAACGGAAAATCGACAAAAACAATCTTGTCCGCAATATTAAAACGCTGTTCGATCAAATCCAGCGGTCCGTAGCCATCAATCAGCCAGGTTTCTTGAGATGTGATTTCATTTAGAATATCTCGCGTTTCCTCAAGACTGCGAACTTGCATTCCAGGTATAAACTGAATTGAATCCACATGGGTTATCGGCAAATTATGAATCTTGGCAAGCTGGCGGCTGAGCACTGTTTTTCCACCGCCACTATTACCGATGACGACAATCCTTTTTATCGTCATGTTTTGATTCATCAATCTAGTTTACGCGGTGGAAACGCATTAACTGTTGAATCTTCGCCATAGTATTCGTGTTGAAAATAAGCTGGGGTGGGATAGAAATATTCCACGTTATTTTTCAAACAACCCTTGTAAAGGGAACGAGTATACGGCTGCAAATGGGTCCGTGTATTTCTATCAATGAATATCCATTCTGTTTTTGCGACCTCAGGAACTTCTGGGATATCCAAATCCACAACATTCACCCACCGCAAACCTCGGCCACGCGTCTTGCCAATATCCGCATACCGAACCTTGTCCAATTCACGAATAAGCGGAGACGTTACGAGATATCGATCAAACACCCTGTCCCCGACA